>JBIODO010000172.1:0-8505 GCA_044445225.1 Burkholderiales bacterium | reverse complement strand
GGTCGAAGGCGTGGCGGGCGGCGGCGCAGGCGGCGGCGCGGGCGGTGGCGGCTTGAAGGGCGACGGCACCGGTGCCTGCCGCGGCGGCTCGCTGCACAAGGGCGGCAGCGGCAAGGCCTCGCGCTCGATCGAAGAGATCAAGCTGGTGTTCGAGCGCAACAAGGGCGCGATCTACGCCATCTACAACCGCGCGCTGCGCGAAGACCCTTCGCTGCAGGGCAAGGTGGTGGTCGAGCTGAAGATCGCGCCGTCGGGTGAAGTGGTCGACGTCAAGGTGCTGTCCAGCGAGCTCAAGGCCTCCGAGCTCGAGCGCAAGCTGCTGGCGCGCATCAGGCAGTTCGACTTCGGCACCAAGGACGTTGACGTGATGGTCGTGTCGTGGCCGGTGGACTTCCTGCCTTCGTGACCGCGGGCTGAGCCCTGGCGCTAACATCCGAGCGGCCGCATCGCTGCGGCCGATTCGGATGCTTCCCACCAACCTGTCCTTCGGCTTCGCACCGTACCGCCTGAGCGGCACGGTCTATGGCGTGCTGCTCAACCACGCGCCGGCGCTGGCGGCGCTGGGTGCGCAGGTGAACGAGCCGCCTTACAAAGCGCCGCCGAAAGCACCCGTGCTGTACGTGAAGCCCCGCAACACATTGGCTGCAGCGGGCTCGGCTTGTGAGGTGCCGGCCGATGTGCCGATGCTGCAGGTCGGCGCCAACCTGGGCATCGTGATCGGGCGCGCGGCCTGCCGCGTGGCCGAGCGTGACGCGCTGTCGGTCGTCGCCGGCTACGTGATCGTCGACGACCTGAGCGTGCCGCACGACAGCTTCTACCGGCCCGCGGTGCGACACAAGGCGCGCGATGGCAGCTGCGTCATCGGCCCCGCGGTCGTGCCGCGGCAGCGGGTGCCGGACGCCGATCAGCTGGCGGTGCGCGTGTTCGTCGACGGCGAACTCGTGCAAGCCACCACGACCGGGCAACGCATTCGGCCCCTCGCGCGCCTGCTGGCGGACGTCACGGGCTTCATGACGCTGGCGGCCGGCGACATCCTCATGCTCGGCACGGCCGCCGACGCACCCTGCGCGCGTGCCGGCCAAAACGTGGCCATCGAGATCGACGGCCTGGGGCGCCTGGAGCACGCGCTGATTGAGGGTTCGGAGTCCCCGCACTCGCACGCGATGGAGCCGCGCGCATGAAGCGCGACGACGGCACGAGGGCGCGCGCATGAAGCGCGCGCGGGTGGCCTATGCCGGCGCGATCCATGAGGCGACGCCGTATGCGCTGGGGCTGCGTCTGGTCGATGGCCGGGTGGTCGCCGAAGACGCCGTCGTGTGGCTTCCTCCGTTCGAAGTCGGCACGATCATCGCGCTCGGGCTGAACTACGCCGATCACGCGAAGGAGTTGTCGTTCGCTAAGCAGGAGGAACCGCTGGTGTTCCTCAAGGGCCCGGGCTCGGTGATTGGGCACCGCGGCCAGACGCGCTGGCCGAAGGATGCGACTTTCATGCACTACGAGTGCGAGCTCGCGGTGGTCATCGGTGCCGGTGGCCGGCGCATCGCCAAGGCCGACGCGATGAACCACGTGGCCGGCTACACGGTGGCCAACGACTATGCGATCCGCGACTACCTCGAGAACTGGTATCGCCCAAATGCGCGCGTCAAGAACCGCGACGGCGGCACCGTGCTGGGCCCCTGGCTCGTCGATGCAGCCGACATCGTGCCGCCGGTGCATCTTGATCTGCGCACGCTCGTCAACGGCAAGGTCACGCAACAGGGCAACACGCGCGACCTGGTGCACGACGTGCCGTCGCTGATCGAATACCTGAGCGGTTTCATGACGCTGAATCCCGGCGACGTGATCCTCACCGGCACGCCCGAAGGCGTGGTCAACGTCAACGCCGGCGACGAAGTGATCACCGAGATCGAAGGCATCGGCCGGCTGGTCAACACCATTGCCGACGACGCCGCGTTCGGTCGTTGAGCGCCACCAGGACCGTTTGACAATGCGCATCCAACACCTGATCGATGGCCGGCCGGTCGACAGTCGCGCGACCTTCGAGACCATCAACCCGGCGACGCAGGAAGTGCTGGCCGAAGTGGCCGACGGCGGTGCCGACGAGGTGAACGCTGCGGTGGCTGCCGCCAAGGCCGCGTTCCCCGCGTGGGCCGCGCGCCCCGCCACCGAGCGCGCCGCGCTGATGCGCAGGGTCGGCGACCTGATCGCTCAGCACGTGAGCGAGATCGCGCGCACCGAGACGCAGGACACCGGCCAGGTGATCGCGCAGACCGGCAAACAACTGGTGCCGCGCGCAGCCGACAACTTCACCTACTTCGCCGAGATGTGCACGCGGGTCGACGGCCACACCTACCCGACGCCCACGCACCTGAACTACACGCTGTACCACCCGGTGGGCGTGTGCGCACTGATCAGCCCGTGGAACGTGCCGTTCATGACGGCCACCTGGAAGGTGGCGCCGTGCCTCGCCTTCGGCAACACCGCGGTGTTGAAGATGAGCGAGCTGTCGCCGATGACCGCGGCTCGGCTCGGCGAGCTGGCGCTCGAAGCCGGGGTTCCGAAGGGCGTGCTCAACGTCGTGCACGGCACCGGCAAAAGCGCCGGCGAGCCGCTGTGCGCACACCCCGACGTGCGCGCCATCTCGTTCACCGGCAGCACGGCGACCGGCAACCGCATCGTGCAGACCGCCGGGCTGAAGAAGTTCAGCATGGAGCTCGGCGGCAAGAGCCCGTTCGTGATCTTCGACGACGCCGACCGCGAGCGCTCTCTCGACGCAGCGATCTTCATGATCTTCTCGAACAACGGCGAGCGTTGCACCGCCGGCAGCCGCATCCTGGTGCACAAATCGATCTATGCAGACTTCGTGGCGCGCTTTGTCGAGCGCGCCAAGCGCATCACCGTCGGCGACCCGCTCGACGACCAGACCATCGTCGGCCCGATGATCAGCCCGCAGCACCTGGCCAAGGTGCGGCGCTACATCGAACTCGGCCCCAGCGAGGGCGCCACGCTGCTGTGCGGCGGCCTCGACGCGCCAGCGCTGCCCGCGCATCTGCGCAAGGGCAACTACGTGATGCCCACGGTGTTCGGCGACGTCGACAACCGCATGCGAATCGCGCAGGACGAGATCTTCGGTCCGGTGGCCTGCCTGATCCCGTTCACCGACGAGGCCGACGCGATCCGCATCGCCAACGACATCCCGTACGGCTTGAGCAGCTACGTGTGGAGCGAGAACCTGGGCCGTGCGCACCGCGTGGCCGCGGCCATCGAAGCCGGCATGTGCTTCGTCAACAGCCAGAACGTGCGCGACCTGCGCCAGCCGTTCGGCGGCACCAAGGCCAGCGGCACCGGGCGCGAGGGCGGCACCTGGAGCTACGAGGTGTTCCTCGAGCCGAAGAACGTGGCGGTATCGCTCGGATCGCATCACATTCCGCATTGGGGAGCCTGACCATGGGCAAGCTGGCGCTCGCCGCCAAGATCACTCACGTGCCGTCGATGTACCTGAGCGAGCTGCCCGGCGAGCGGCAGGGGACCCGACAGGATGCGATCGACGGCCACCTCGAGATCGGCCGCCGCTGCCGCGCGCTCGGCGTCGACACCATCGTGGTGTTCGACACCCATTGGCTGGTCAACGCCAATTACCACATCAACTGCGCGCCGCGCTTCAAAGGCACCTACACCAGCAACGAGCTGCCCCACTTCATCAGCAACATGGCCTACGGGTTCCCGGGCAATCCTGCGCTGGGCAAGCTGCTGGCCAAGGCATGCAGCGAGCTCGGCGTGGAGACGCTGGCACACGATGCCACCACTCTGGGGCCCGAGTACGGCACGCTGGTGCCGATGCGCTACATGAACACCGACCAGCACTTCAAAGTGGTGTCGGTGTCGGCGCTGTGCACCGCGCACTACCTGAACGACAGCGCGCGCCTGGGATGGGCGATGCGCAAGGCGGTGGAGGATCACTACGACGGCAACGTGGCGTTCTTCGCCAGCGGATCGTTGAGCCACCGCTTCGCGCAAAACGGCCTTGCGCCGCAGTTCGCATTCAAGATCTGGAGTCCGTTCCTCGAGACGCTCGATCGTCGCGTGGTCGAGCTGTGGCAGCAGGGCCGCTGGCCCGAGTTCTGCGAGATGCTGCCCGAGTACGCGAGCAAAGGCCATGGCGAAGGCTTCATGCACGACACCGCGATGCTGCTCGGCGCGCTCGGCTGGTCCGACTACGACGGCAAGGTCGAAGTGATCACGCCGTACTTCGGCGCGTCGGGCACCGGGCAGATCAACGCGGTCTTTCCGGTCACACCGCAAAGCGGCGCGGCGATCCCCGCCGCGCAGGCCTCGGCGGCCAAGGGGTATCGCGAGTTCGCGCGGCTGTGACCGCGCTTGGAGCGTTGCGCGCGCTCCCAGCACCGGCACCGGCCCCCTAGAGTCGTGATCGTCCCCAGGCGGAAGGAAGCGTGCGGCGGATTGGCCGCCTAAGCTGGGCTTGGAGGGCTCGCCGCTTCAGAATCCGGGTCGCGTTGCCGCGCATCGGGCGCATCCGCCATTGAAGGAGCCAGCATGGCATTGAACCTTCGAGAACGATTCGGCCTCAAGGCCGCCGCGCCAACGGTGTCGCTGACGGCGGACTTCCGTTTCGTCCCTGCTGAGCATGCGTCGCTGCGCGAGCACAAGGTCGTGCACGAAGAGGTCGACGTGCTGGAAAAGCCGCTGGCCGTGGACCGCGTGTTGCTGCTGTCACAGGGCTCAGACTCGCTGCAGCTCGAACTCGCGCTGTGCCTCGATGGCCCCGCCGCTGCGGCGGAGCTGCTGTTCAACCGGCTCGAAGCGTTTCAGCGCGAACCGCAGAGCGACGCTGTGCGCGACCTCGCTGCCCTCGCGCCCGGTGTCGGTGAGCCGGCAGTGGCGTGGTCCTGGGGCCAGGAGGATCGCAACGGCGTGGCAGGGTTCGTGCGCCACAACGTGATGGCGTTGCTGCAGGGGCGCTTCGATACCTTGCCTGCGCAGGCGCGCGAGATCGATGCGGCGCTCGCCCGCACGCCGGCAGGCGCGGGTGGCACGGGTGCGGTCGAACAGGCCTCGTTCGAGCCGGCGACGCTGCGGGTGCCATCCGGCGGCAGGCTCGAACTGGGCCTGCCGTTGCGCCAGGGCGAACGCCACTTCTTCATCGCCTCCGGCGGGGCGGTCAACCGCGACCCGCAGGATTCGCAGCGGCACTACTTCCGCGCCGGTCTGGCCAAAGGCCCCGCACGCATCACCGTGCTGCGCGTGGGCAGCGGGCTGCTGCCGTCCCGCCAGACCCTCCACATCACGATCGAATGAGGTGGCTCATCGTGCTCAACTTGAAGACCATCACCTTCAACCACGATCTGACCGATGCCACCCTCTCGGCGCTGAACATTCGCCAGAATAAGGATTTCGAGACCGCGCTGCCCGAGTACGACAGCGCCATTCCACGCAGCGCGCAACAGCAGTGCGCCGCCTATGCGATCGTCCCGACCAAGGGCCGTGCGGTGTTCGTGCGCTGCCAGTTCACGTTGCCGGCGCATGGCGTGTTCGAGGTCAGGGCCACCGGCGGCGGCGTGCTGGGCAAGCTCGATGCCCGCGTGGTGGGGCCCGGCGCCGGCACCGTCAGCGTGGACTTTCCGCTCGCGCACCGCAACTTCGGCGCGGTGGGACGGCATGACGTGATCTGGCGCTGGCTGGTGCGCCCCAAGGGTGCATCGGGCTGGCAGACACTGGTCAGCACCTCGCACCGCATCTACCTGCTGCTGGACATTCCCGGTGCGCCGTGGGTGCAGACCTTCGGCGACAAGCACTGCCCATGGACCGATCTGCTGGACCATGCCTGCGCAATCGCCAGCGGTGCACACAGCGAGATCGCGGCGGCCATCGCGCACGTCAAGGCGATCTATTCGAACTATTCGCTGCGCTACGACATCGTCAGCGGCGCGCCACGCTACGGTTTTGGCCAGACCTCGGGCTCTTTCAAGCTGACCAACTGGATCGCCTACGTGCTGCAGGCCACGCCGCCGGCGGGCACCATGTTTTGCCAGGGCTCGGGCGAGGCCTACAACAACCAGTGGATCGTCAACTGCTACGACGCCGCGGCGGCGCTGGCGCTGATGGGCAAGGCCGTGGGTGCCCGGCTGGACTATTACTTTCACGGCCCGTTCGGCTACTTGCGCTTCGTGCTGCCGATCGGTCGCGGCAAGTGCAACAACCCCTTCTACGGCTGCTGGTCGAACATGCCGATCATGGGCGAAGACGACACCGTCCGCAGCCGCTTCGGCAACCATGCCTACACCAAGCTCGCAGGGCAGAACAACTTCGATGCCTGCATGAAGAAGTGGCGTTCGTGGCTGGAGGAGCTGATCCTCACCATCATCTACTTCATCGTCTGGCTGATCCTGTTGATCATCACGCTGGGCCTGGTGAATCGCTCCGACCTGCTTGACCAGGCCCATGGCTGGCTGGTGAACCTGACGCAGGCGGACTACAACGCGTCGGTCATCGACACCAGCACGCCGGCCGAGGCCGCTGCTGCCGCGGGCGGCGCGCCGGTGATCTGCACGCTGGACTTCCAGGTCGTCTAGCGCCGCAGTGCCGCGTTCGCGCGGCGCTCGGTAGCGGTGCGCGTTGCGCGCACGGGCGCTCGGGCGCAGCATCCTCCCAGGTGTGGAGGCCGCGCGGACTCAGCCCTTGGCGCGCGGGTCGGGCGACACCACGCGGCGCAGCCGATACGGGTCGCGGATCGCCACCGCACCGCGCCGTGTGCTCACCAGCTCGGCGCTCACGAACTCGCCGATCAGCCGCGCCACCACCTCGCGCGTGGTGCCGAGGTGGCGCGCCAGTTGTTGCTGCGTCATCTGCAGCGTGCCGTCGGACGCGGCGTGGGTCAGGATGAATTGCGCCAGCCGGACTCTGTGCTGGCTGGAATGCACCTGCCCCAGCTCGTCCATCAAGCGGTACACGAGCGTGGACAGCGTGCTCACGGTCAGGTTCTGTATCGTCGGCTCGGTCTCGAACAGGCGTCGATACACCGGACCGGCGATCACCGCGATGGTGGCTGGTGTTTCGGTCTGCACCCAAGCCGGGTACAACAGATCGCGGAACAGGCAGTTCAGTGCCAGCACGCAGGTCTCGCCGGGATCGATGAAATACAGCGTGGCCTCGGTGCCGTTGGGTGCGATGGTGAACACGCGCAAGCGCCCCTCGATCGCGACGTAGGCGCCCGACACTGCCTGGCCCTTGTGCACGACGGCCGTCGCGCTCGACAGCCGCTTGCGCACCACGCCTTGCCGCAGCAAGCCCTTGCCGGCATCGCTCAGGTGGCGGAACGGCTCGAAGCGTTCGAGGTCGTCGATCGGGGCCACGGCTGCGTCGCGTCAACGCTGCGATGCGGCGTCAGAGCCAAGCGGCAGATGGCCGCGCTGCGTCCACAGCAATGCACCGCCGGGTGTGCTGATGCGCGCGGCCGCATCGTGCGGCCAGCGCAACCAGCTCCATCGTTGGAGTGCCGTCGGCTCGCCGTCGTGCAGCAGCGCGGCGCCATCGACGACGAAAAGCTCTTGCGCGTCAGCGCTGCCGCCGAGCGCCAGCTCGCCGCCGGGTGCGAGCTTTTCGAGCTGCACCATGCGACCATCGGCGTGGTGCAGCACGCACACCTCGCGCGTTGCGGAAACTCGATGCCAGACCCGATCGTGCGCGAACGCACGCACCGCGTGCCGGTCGGCCGGGTGCATCTGTCGCAGCTTGACGAGGATCACGCAGCCGGCGTCGCTGAACGGTGCATGTCGCGACTCGGGTGGGTTGCGCACGTAAGTGCCCGCCGGATAGTGGCCGTGCTCGTCAGAGAAGGTGCCTTCGAGCACGAGGAATTCTTCGCCGAGCGCATGCCCGTGCGCCGCGAAGCGGCTGTTCGGCGCATAGCGCACGATCGAGGTGGCCAGTGCCACTTCGCCGCCCGCGCGTTCGAGCATGCGGCGCTCGACTCCGGGCTCCGGTGAGTGCAGCCACGGCAGCTTTGCGCCGTGCACGAGTGCCGCGCGCGTGCGATCGGCGTGCAACATCGTCGTCGGGGTGTCGGTGGTCATGATCAGAACCGTTCGCTGTGCGGCCGCAGGTCGAGCTCGTGGGTCCAGGCCGAGCGATTCTGCTCCGCCAGCCAGCGATAGGCTCGCGCCGCCTCCATGGGGTCGATGCTGGGGCTGTCGGCGCCGCCGAAGCGCTGCACCGAGGGTGAGCCGAGCAGCAGCCCGTCGAGCACCACGTGCGCTACGTGGATGCCTTGCGGCTGCAGCTCGCGCGCCAGCGCCTGCGCGAAACCGCGCAGCGCAAACTTGGCTGCCGCCAGTGCCGCAAAGCATGCACTGCCGCGCATCGACGCGGTGGCCCCCGAGCAGAGGATCGTGCCGCTGCCGCGCGCGAGCATCGACGGCAGCACGGCCTGCACGCAGTGGAACGCAGCGCCCACGCCGACGCGCAGGCTCTCGTCGAAGTCGCTCGCCG
>JBIODO010000171.1:0-8513 GCA_044445225.1 Burkholderiales bacterium | reverse complement strand
TCGAGCGAGGGCTCGGCGTTGACGCCTGGGCCTCTGGCCACCGCGCCGCACCATGCAGCTGATCAATTCGATTCGTGAACGACTGCGCCGTCACCGCCAGCGCCGCCACGCCGCGTCGCAGCGCGTGGTCGATCGCATTGCACAGCTCGAGCGCTTGCTCAACGAACAGCAATTGCGAGCCGTGGTGCACGATGCAGTGGGTCGCAACCCCCTGCTGGTGCACGGCTTGAAGGTGTACTCACAGAATGACGAGGATGGCTTGATCGACGAGATCCTGCGTCGGTGCGGGCTGACCGGCGCAGGAACATTCGTCGAACTGGGCGTGGGCAACGGCACCGAGAACAACACGCTGAATCTGTTGCTCAACGGCTGGCGCGGCGTGTGGCTGGGCGGCGAAGCGTTGGCGATCGAGCCCGACGGCCGGCGCCTGCGCTTTCGCCAGTGCTGGATCGACCGCGACAATGTGGCGAACCTCATGCATGACGAACTGGCAGCGCTCGGTGTCGAGCAGCCTGATCTTGTGTCGCTCGATCTCGATGGCAACGACTACCACATCACCGAGGCATTGCTGCGCGGCGGCCTGCGGCCAGCGCTGTGGATCGCTGAATACAACGCACGTTTCTCGGCCACCACGCGCTGGGTGATGCCCTATGACCCAGCGCACCGTTGGCCGGGCACCGACTACTATGGTGCGTCGCTGGCCGCCTTCCACGACCTGTTCGCGGCGGTCGGCTATCGCCTCGTCTGCTGCAATGCCAACGGCGTGAACGCTTTCTTCGTGAGCCCGACGCATGCCCAGCGGTTTGCCGACATCGCCGACGACTGCTCGGCGCTCTACATGCCAGCCAACTTTCGCGCCTTTCCCTACGCCGGCCACGCGCAGGACCTGCGCGTCATCCAAGTTGCGCTGCGCGCAACGGCGTGAATCGAGGCCGCACACCGTGGAAGCCTACGCACAGTGGAAAGGTTGGGACGAATCGGCCTTCGGCCGCTTCAACGAGTGCGAGGCTCGCTACTACCAATGGCACGTGAATCGCGCCCTCGGTGGGCGCGTCGCGCGCCGCGTGCTCGAAATCGGGTTCGGCAACGGCACCTTTCTCGGCTTCGGGCGCGATCGCGGTTGGGAGATGACCGGCGTGGAGCTCTCCACCGAGCTGCGCGCCCGGGCCGAGCGCGCCGGATTTCGCACGGCCGCTGACATCGATGCGCTGACGGCCGAGCCGCCGTTCGACCTGCTGGTGTTGTTCGACGTGCTCGAGCACGTGGAGGCCGATCAGCTGATCACCTTCATGCGCAAACTGCGCGCACTGTTGGCGCCCGACGGTGCCCTCTTGCTGCGGGTGCCGAACGCCGATTCGCCGTTTGGCGGGCGACACCAGAGCGGCGACCTGACCCACCGAGTGGCAATCGGCGAAATCATGCTGCGTCAGGTGGCCGCCGCCAGCGACCTGCGCCTGGTCGCCATCGGCGAATCGCCCTGGCGAGCTCAGCAGGCCGAGCCGCCCAGCTTGCGCGCCTGGTGGCGATACCGGCTGCGCAAGTTGTTCAATCGCGTGCTCGGTTTCACCTACTACGGCGGCACGGTCGACCTGTCGAGCAATCTCACGGCGGTGTTGTGGCCACTCGCCCGCTCGAGCTAAAGCGCGCCAGATCCGCTCAAAGCACTTCGGCCGCAGAACTCGTTGCCGGCGGCACGGCTTTCGCGCGTTGCCAGCCGAAGAACGCCACCACCTCGTCGCGCCGTGCCATCGCGTCGGCCTCGCCGAGCGCCATCAGCGCGCGCGTGTACGACGCCTCGAACAGCAGGTAGCTGGCCAGCGCGGCGCCACGCGCGTCGCGGCCCTTGCCGGTGACGCCCATGCCGCGCAGCATCGCGCGCACCGGCACCGGCAATGCGTTTTGATGGTCGGCCGCCAGGTCGTCCAGGCGCTGGCTCGGCGCGATCACCAGCACGTCGATCGGCCGCAGCGCTGTCTGGGCGCGCGCCGACTCCGGCAGCAGCGACAGCGTGTGGTTGATGCGCCGCATGCGCTCGACATCGACCGCCAGCGCGTCGAGGAAGATGTTCGACAGCGCGTGACCGGCGATCTGCGCCAGGCTGGGGTAGCCGGTGGCCTCGATGCGCCGGCCCGGCGGCTCGTGCATGCGCCCGGCGCCGATCACCAGCAGCCGTTGCGCGCCCAGATGCACGGCGGGCGAGATGGGCGCCGTCTGCCGCATCGAGCCGTCGCCGAACCACTGGCTGACGCCGTCGAGTTCGATCGCGGCGGCCGGGAACACGAACGGAATCGCCGACGACGCCAGCAGGTGCGCATGATTGATGCGCCCCTGCACCGCAATGCGCTGCGAACGGGTCCACGGCTCGATCGGCGCCGACGCATCGTAGAACGTCACGTGCAAGCCCGAGCTGTAGCTCGACGCACTCACCGCCAGTCCGTGCACATGGCGCGCGCGCAGCATCAGGCGCAGCCGCGACAGCGGCACCATGCGCTTGAGCAGCTCGGCCAAGGGCGCGTTGTCGAGCAGCGAACGCGGCCGCGCGCGGCGCCAGCGTGCGATCACCCAGCCGATCGACAGCATCGTCAGCCACTGCGCGCCGCTGCGGATCACGCCCAGCGAGTCGGCGCGGTACACCTGTTCGGCATGGAAGTCGCGCCACACCTGGCCCACGCGCTCCACCGCCGACTCGAAGTCGTCGGCGCCACAAGCCAGCGCGGCCGCGTTGATCGCACCGGCTGACGTGCCGACGATCACGCCGAACGGATTGCGCGCCATGTCGGCGCCGCATTCGCGGCGCAGCCGCATCAACGCGCGCAGCACCCCCACCTGATAGGCCGCGCGCGCGCCGCCTCCGGTGAGGATGAGGCCGGTCAGCGGGGTCTCATACATGCCTGGCAACTGTAGCCAAGGCGCGCCGATCGATCAGACGCAATGTCGCGAAGTTGGTACGTCAACCACCGTGGCCCTTGCCATGGCCCTTGCCGTTGCCGTGCTCGTGCTCGTGCTCGTGCTCGCCGTGGCCCTCGTCGGCTGCCACCATCACGTGGTCGCGGTACCAGTCGTGGCGCACGAAGTACACCGGCACCCCGCACGCGTTGTATTCGCGGCAGTGCTTGCTCCAGTTCTTGCGATGGCCCGGCGGCACCCACACGTACACCGGCTGCACCGGCTGTGCCACCACCACCGCAGGTGGCGCCACGATCACCGGCTGCGGCACGATCACCTGAGGCTGCGGAAAGCGACCGATGTCGATGCGCCCGTAGACGCCGGGCTGGCTGATCTGCACCGACACGCCAACATCGGCGGCCGCAGCGGCACCGGCAGCCGTGGCCAGGGCGGCGGTGCACAACAACAAATGGGGTTTGAACTTCATTCGACGGGTCCTCGCTTGACAACCTGATGTCAGCCTAACGGACGCCGGGCCGCGTTCGGTGACACCACCGGCCTCGGTTTACGGTCGATTACAACGAAGCCGCCGCAATTGAGGCGACCGTCTACTCGTACACGATCGCGGCCTGCCCGCCATGGGCCACGGCCTTCCAGCGCGACAGCGCGTCGTCGCTCGGCCAGAAACGCCCGTCGTCGCCGAGGTCGAGTTCGGCCACGGCCTCGGCACGCTCGATGCTCAGCCGCACCGGCAGGCCCAGCGTCGTGCTGCCCTGCTCGCCGGCCACGCGCCGTACCGGCCACTGGCGCAGCAGCTCCTGCAGCGGCGGCACAGTGCCGTTGACGCTCACCGCGAGGTAGCGGCCGAATCGAGCGCGTGCCGCAGCGAGGTCCCACACCTGCTGCACGTTCAGGCGCAGGCCGCCCGCAAAACGATCGGGTTGCGCGCGCCCCTGCACCACCAGCAGCTCATCCTCGCGCAACAGATCGCGCGTGATCTCGAGCAGGTCTTCGTTGACAACCGCTTCGATGCGCTCGCTCATGTCGTCGAGCTTGAAGATCGCCACCCGGCCGCGCTGGTTGTTGACCAGCCGCAGATCAGTCACCACACCGGCCAGCAGCACCGGCTCGCGCGAGTCGACCAGATCGGCGATGCGCCGCTTGGCGATGCGCCGCACTTCGGCAGCATAAAGCTCGAACAGATGGCCCGAGTAGTAGAAGCCGAGCGCCGCCTTCTCGAACGACAGCCGCTCGCGCACGCCCAGCGGCTCGGCGGCCACCAGCGCCGGCTCATGGGTGGAGGCGGCATGCGAGTCGCCGAAATCGAACAGGCCGCTTTGCGACTGGTTGACCTCTTGCGTGTCGGCCCAGTCGAAGGCGAGCGACACGCTGGCCAGCAGCGCTGCGCGGTCGGCATGCATCGCGTCGAAGGCACCAGCCTTGACGAGCGCTTCCACCGCGCGCCTGTTGACGCGCTGGCGATCCACGCGCGCGCAAAAATCGAACAGGCTGCCGAATGGGCGTCCGGTCCCGCCGCCCGCGGCGCCATCCAGGCCGTCGCGCGCGGCGACGATCGCCTCGATCGCGCCCTGCCCGGTGCCCTTGACCGCACCCAGCCCGTAGCGCACGCGCTTGGCGTCGATCGGCTCGAAGCGGTAGACACCGCGGTTGACGTCGGGCGGCTCGAACGCCACACCGAACTGCTTGGCATCGTCGATCAACACCTTGAGCTTGTCGGTGTTGTCGATTTCGACGCTCATGTTGGCGGCGTAGAACTCGGCCGGGAAGTGCACCTTCAGCCAGCCGGTGTGGTAGGCCAGCAGTGCATAGGCCGCGGCGTGGCTCTTGTTGAAGCCGTAGCCGGCGAATTTCTCCATCAGGTCGAAGATCTCGTCGGCCTGCTCGCCGTCGATGCCCTTGGCCGCCGCACCCTCGCGAAAAATCGTGCGCTGCTTGGCCATCTCCTCGGGCTTCTTCTTGCCCATGGCCTTGCGCAGGATGTCGGCCGAGCCGAGCGAGTAGCCGGCCAGCACCTGCGCGGCGATCATCACCTGCTCTTGATAGACGAAGATGCCGTAGGTTTCGGCGAGCACGGGCTCGAGCAGCGGATGCGGATAGGCCACCGCCTCGCGGCCGTGCTTGCGCGCGCAAAAGCTCGGGATGTTGTCCATCGGCCCGGGCCGGAACATCGCGTTCAGCGCGGTGAGGTCTTCCAGCCGGTTGGGCCGCGCATCGCGCAACATGCCCTGCATGCCGCGCGACTCGAACTGGAACACCGCTTCGGTCTGCCCTTGTGCGAACAAGCGGTACACCGCCGCGTCGTCGAGCGGCAAACGCTCGTAGCTGAAGTCGGCGTGCTGCGGATAGCGCGCGACGATCAAATCCTTGGCGAGCTCGAGGATCGTCAGCGTGGCCAGGCCGAGGAAGTCGAACTTCACCAGTCCGATCGCCTCGACATCGTCCTTGTCGAACTGGCTTACCGCGGCATCGCTGCCAGGTTGCTGGTACAGCGGGCAGAAGTCGGTGATGCGGCCCGGCGCGATCAACACGCCGCCGGCATGCATGCCGATGTTGCGTACCAGGCCTTCCACCTGCGTGGCCAGCGCCAGCAGCTCGGCCACCTCCTCTTCAGCCGCTTCGCGCTGGTTGAGCTCAGGTGCCTCCTTGCGCGCGTAGATCAAACCCGGGTCGGGTTTGTCGGGCACCCTGGCCAGCGTCACCGTCTTGCCCGGCGGCGCCGGGATCAGCTTGGCAATCGAATCGACGTGACCGTAGCCCATGCCGAGCACGCGGCCGACGTCGCGCAGCGCGGCCTTGGCGGCCATGGTGCCAAAGGTGGCGATCTGGCTCACCGCATCGCGGCCGTAGCGCTGCTTGACGTAGTCGATCACGCGCTCGCGGTTGGCCTGACAGAAGTCGATGTCGAAATCAGGCATCGACACCCGCTCGGGGTTCAAGAAGCGCTCGAACAGCAACTGGTACTGCAGCGGATCGAGGTCGGTGATGTTCAGCGAATACGCCACCAGCGAGCCGGCGCCCGAGCCGCGGCCCGGGCCCACCGGGCAGCCGTGGTTGCGCGCCCAGTTGATGAAGTCGGCCACGATCAGGAAGTAGCCCGCGAAGCCCATCGCGCGGATGGTGGCGATCTCGTAGTCGAGCCGTTCGACATAGCGCGGGCGTTGGGCATCGCGCGTGTCGGCGTTCGGGTACAGCGCCCGCAGGCGGCGCTCCAGTCCTTCGTGGCTGGCGCGATGGAAGTACACCTCCGGCGGCGAGCCATCGGGCGACGGAAAGTCGGGCAGCCGCGGCACACCGAGCGTGAGCTGCAGGTTGCAGCGCTGCGCTATTGCGTAGCTGTTGTCCAGTGCCGACGGCACGTCGGCGAACAGCTCGCGCATCTGCGCCTGGGTCTTGAAATACTGCTCGCGCGAAAAACGCTTGATGCGCCGCGGGTTGGCCAGCGTCTCGCCCTCGGCCACGCACACCCTCGCCTCGTGCGCGTCGAACTCCTCGGGCGTGGCAAATTGCACCGGGTGCGTGGCCACCACCGGCAGCTTCAGTTCGGCCGCCAGTGCCACCGCGGCGCGCACGTGCACCTCGTGGCTCGGCAGGCGCGCGCGCTGCAGCTCAATGTAAAAGCGCCCCGGGTACAGCGCAGCCAATCGTTGCGCCAGGCCGACCGCGCGCTCGCGGTCTCCGGCCAACAGCGCGGCACCCACCGCCCCGGCGTCGGCGCCCGACAACGCGATGAGCCCGTCGGCACACTCGGCGAGCCACTGCCATTTCACCCACGCCTGGGCGCGTTGCACGTTGGTCGTCCACGCGCGCGACAACAGGTCGCACAGGTTGTGATAGCCCGCGGCGTTGCACACCAGCAGCAGCAGGCGCGTCGCGTGCTTGTCGCCGCTGCCCGCGGCGGGCTCGATCCAAAGGTCGACGCCGATGATCGGTTTGATGCCCTCGGCACGGCATGCCTTGTAGAACTTGACGGCACCGAACAGGTTGCCGAGGTCGGTGATGGCCAGCGCCACTTGCGCGTCATCACGCGCTACGCGCACCGCATCGGCCACGCGCAACGTGCCGTCGACCACAGAGTACTCGGTGTGTGTGCGCAGGTGGACGAAGCCCATGCGGGCGATTGTAGGCAGCACCGCCGCAGGCGCAGCTTCTACAATCCGTGCATGTCCGCGTCGCGACACGGTGCTGCGCTGGCGCGCACTCGGCCCTGATGGACCGCTGGCTGCTGCGCGTCATCGGGCTGCTGTTGATGGCCAGCGCGCTGGCGCTCGCGCTGTCGCGTGCACCCGACCTGCCGGTGCAATCGCTGGTGGCGCGCTGGGCGCCGCCGCCCTCGGAGTTCATCGACCTGCACGGCCAGCTCGTGCACCTGCGCGACGTCGGGCCGCGCGGCGATGCGGTGCCGCTGGTGCTGGTGCACGGCACGTCGGCCAGCCTGCACACCTGGGAGGGCTGGACGAGCGCACTGCAGGCGCAGCACCGCGTGATCAGTTTCGACCTGCCGGGCTTCGGCCTGACCGGGCCGTTCAGCGGCCGCTACGCGTCGTGGTCTTACCGCGGCGACGACCTCGCGCGCTTCGTGCTCGAGCTGCTCGACCACTTGCAGGTGCGGCGCTTCGCGATCGCGGGCAACTCATTGGGCGGCGAGGTGGCATGGCGCGTGGCCTCGCTGGCGCCCGAGCGCGTGCAACGCCTGGTGTTGGTCGACGCCGCGGGCTACGAACTCAACCCCGAGTCGGTGCCGATCGGCTTTCAGCTGGCCAGGCTGCCGGGCGCCAACCATCTCTTCGAGTGGCTGCTGCCGCGCGGCATCGTCGAGGCCAGCGTGCGCAACGTGTACGGCGACCCGGGCAAAGTGACGCCGCAACTGATCGACCGCTATTTCGAGATCACGCTGCGCGAGGGCAACCGCGGCGCGCTGGTGCAGCGGTTTCAGGCACAGGCGATCGACCAGGCAGAGGTCAACGCCAACGTGGCGCGCATCCGTGCGCTCAAGTTGCCGACGCTGGTGATGTGGGGCGGCCGCGACCGCTTGATTCCGCTGCCGACGGCGCAACGCTTCCACACCGACATCGCCGGCAGCCGCCTGGTGGTGTTCGACGCGCTGGGCCACGTGCCGCACGAGGAGGACCCGGCCGCGACGGCCGCCGCGCTGCAAGGCTTCTGGAAAGAGGTGCCCTGAATCCTCGCGCGCGGCGCTACGGCGCCAGATCGAACACCAGCACGTCGGCGTTGCGCCCCTGCCCGAGTTCAACCTGCGATTCGCCGCGCAGCAGCGCCGCATCACCCGCAGCCAGCGCCTGCCCGTTGACCCGCAGCGCGCCGCGCGCCACGTGCACGTAGCCGAGCCGTCCCGGTGCCAACGGCAGTTCGGCCCGCTCATCACCGTCGAACAACCCGGCATACAGGCTGGCGTCGGCATGCACGGTCAACGAGCCGTCGCGGCCGTCGGGCGAGGCCACCACGCGCAGGCGGCCGCGTTTGTCGGCGTCGGCGAACGCCTTTTGCTCGTAGCCCGGGTCGATGCCCTGCTGCGACGGCAGGATCCAGATCTGCAGGAAATGCGTGCTCGCGTCGGGCGCGGCGTTGAACTCGCTGTGCCTCACGCC
>JBIODO010000170.1:0-8529 GCA_044445225.1 Burkholderiales bacterium | reverse complement strand
GAGGTCGGACACCGCCGACTTCAGCACCGGATCCCAGTTGACCAGGCGCTTGCCGCGGTAGATCAGGCCCTCGTCGTACAGCCGCACGAAGGTGTCGCTGACCACCGACGACAGCTTGTCGTCCATCGTGAAGTACTCGTGCGCCCAGCTGACGCTGTCGCCCATGCGGCGCATCTGCCGCGTGATGGTGGCGCCGGACGTGTGCTTCCAATCCCACACCTGCGCGACGAAGTTCTTGCGCCCGATGTCGTGGCGCGACAGTCCGGCGTCCTGCAGCTGGCGCTCGACCACGATCTGCGTGGCGATGCCCGCATGGTCGGTGCCCGGCACCCACAGCGTGTTGTGGCCGCGCATGCGGTGGTAGCGCGTCAACGCATCCATGATGGTCTGGTTGAACGCGTGCCCCATGTGCAGCGTGCCGGTCACGTTGGGTGGTGGCAGCTGGATCGAGAACGACGGCTTGGCGGGATCGAGCGTCGGCGCGTAGACGCCGCTTTGCTCCCACAGCGGCGCCCAACGGGCTTCGATGGCGGCGGGTTCGAACGACTTTGCGAGGGGCTGCGTCATCGAGGGAGTAACTTCGTGTGTCGGCTGGGCACCGATTCTAGGCGGCACCCCGTGCAACGCCCTCGGCTCGCGCTGCGGGCATTGCCTGTCAACGTTGACCGGTGCTCGCGTGTTCAATACAAACGGCTTTGGCCATCCCGATCGATCTGCGTGTCCCTCTCGCGGAGATGAAGATGATGATTCGTGGCGCTCGCGGTTCGCACCACCATCGTCGCGGCGCACGCTGGCGCCTGTGGCTCGGCGGCCTGGCGCTGTCGGTGCTGTCGGGCTGCGGCGGCTACGACGGCAACACCGCCTCGTGCGACCTCGTCTCGCGCCAGACCGGGTTGCGCGCGTACTTCAACGACTGGTACTTCTGGTACGCGCTGAGCCCGTACCCGGAGCCCGGCTCGCTGCCGACGATCGACGCCTATTTCAACGCGCTGCTGTACACCGGCACCGACCCCAACTTTCCGGCCGATCGCTGGAGTTTCCACCAGAGCACCGAGAGCTTCAACCGTTTCTACGGTGCCGGCCAGTTGCTGGGCTACGGCCTCTTCGTCGCCGACCTCGAGGTGGCGGGCGCACCGACGCAGCCGCTGTTCGTACGCTATGTCGAGCCGCAATCGCCGGCCGCCGCGGCCGGCGTCACGCGGGGCGACCAGGTGGTGTCGATCGACGGCCGGCCAGCGGCCGACATGATCGCCGCCAACGATTTCTCGGTGCTGTCACCCCAAGCGGCCGGAACGTCGATCCAGATCGTGCTGCTGAACAACGCAGCACAGCGCACCGTCAATCTGACCTCAGCAGTGTTCCCGTTGACACCCGTGCCGTCGTCCAGGGTCGTGACCACTTCGACCGGCAAGAAGATGGGTTACCTGGCCATCAAGGACATGCTCGGCCAGGCCGGCCCGCCGCTGGCGGCGGCGTTCCAGGATCTCGCTGCGCAAGGCATCACCGAGCTGGCGATCGACCTGCGCTACAACGCTGGCGGCCTGCTGTCGGTGGGACGCGACCTTGCGTCGTACGTCAATCCATCGCTGACGGCAGCGCGCACCTACGCCTCGCTGCTCTTCAACGTGAAGCGCGCACCCCTCAACAACTCGCGCTTCCTCTTTCGATCGCCAGCCAATGCGCTGTCGCTGACGCGCGTGTACGTGCTGCAGGGCGCGCGCACCTGCGCAGCGAGCGAGCAGGTGATCAATGCACTGCGGCCATTCGTGACCGTGGTGCCGATCGGTGACACCAGCTGCGGCAAGCCGGTCGGTTTCGTGCCGCTCGAAGGCGGCTGCGGCGAGACCTACGCCGTGATCAATTTCGAAACGATGAATGCCAGCGGCGAGGGCCGCTACTTTGACGGCTTCGCGCCCAGCTGTGCAGTCGCCGAGGACTTCACGCAGCCGATGGGTGGCGACACCGATCCGCTGCTCGTCGCCGCGCGCAACGATGCCGACGGCATCGCTTGCCCGGTGGCCACCGCGGCGGCGCGCGAGCGCTCGCTGGCGGCCAAGGTGCGGCGCTGGGCGCAGGGCAATCCCGAAGGCGAACGCGGTGTGATGATTCCCCGTTGAGGGGCCGGGCCCGCGGGGTCGCGGGTCGCTACATGAACAAGTGCTCGCCGGCGTTCTCGCCGCCGAGGATCACGTAGTTCACCTTGCGCAGGTCGGCCAGCGAGCGGCCGCCGGCGTAGCTGATCGAACTCTGCAGGTCTTCCCTCATCTCGCGCAGCGTGTCGGCGAACTTGCCCTTGATCGGTTCGAGGATGCGTTTGCCCTCGACGTGCTTGTACTCGCCCTTGTTGAAGTCGCTGGCCGAGCCGTAGTACTCCTTGTACAGCTTGCCGTCGACCTCGACCGTCGTGCCGGGGCTCTCTTCGTGGCCGGCGAACAGCGAGCCGATCATCACCATCGCGGCGCCGAAGCGCACGCTCTTGGCGATGTCGCCGTGATGGCGGATGCCGCCGTCGGCGACGATCGGCTTGGTGGCCACGCGGGCACACCACTTCAGCGCGGAGAGCTGCCAGCCGCCCGTGCCGAAGCCCGTTTTCAGGCGCGTGATGCACACCTTGCCCGGGCCGATGCCGACCTTGGTGGCGTCGGCGCCCCAGTTCTCGAGGTCGATCACGCCCTCGGGGGTGCCGACGTTGCCGGCGATCACGAACGTCTTGGGCAGCCGCTTCTTGATGTGCTCGATTGTGCGGCGCACGCTGTCGGCGTGGCCGTGCGCGATGTCGATCGTGATGTAGTCGGCGCCGACACCCTCGGCGGCCAGCCGGTCGATCGTTGCATGGTCGCTTGCCCTGACGCCGGAGCTGATCGACACGAACAGATTCTGCTTGCGCATGCGCGTGGCGAACGCCAGGTTGTCGAGGTCGAAGCGGTGCATCACGTAGAAGTGGCCGCTGCCCGCCAGCGACTCGGCGATTGCCTCGTCGATCACCGTCTTCATGTTGGCTGGCACCACCGGCAGCGTGAAGCTGCGCCCGCCGAACTCGAGCGACGTGTCGCACTCGCCGCGGCTGTCGACGCGGCACTTGCGCGGCAGCAGCAGGATGTTGTCGTAGTCGAAGATTTCCATGGCCGCCTGCCCAAAAAAATACCGGGCCCACGCTGTTCGCAGACCCGGTGGCCGATTCTACGCGGCTCGTGCGATGCGGGTGGGGCGCCGCTCAGGCGCTGCCGTGCTTGGTGTCGAAGCGGATGCCGATCTTCTGCAGCAGCGGCGTCGGCAGTTGCCCGCCGGCACAGACGATGACGCCCTGGTTGCGCAGCGCGATCGCGCCCGCCGGGGTCTGCAGCTGCACGCGCTCGGGCTCGATCGCGACCACGGTGGAGGCCAGTTCGACCCGGATCTGCTTGCTCTGCTGGGCGTGCTCCAGGGCCTGGCGGTTCTTCTGCTTGACGCGCGAGAACGCCTCGCTGCGGTACGACAGCGTCACATCGGTGCCCGGGCGCTCGGCCAGTGCCAGCGCAGCCTCCAGCGCGCTGTCGCCGCCGCCCACCACTAGCACGGCCTGCCCGTCGTATTGCGCAGGGTCGACCAGGCGATACACCACCTTGGAGGAGTCCTCGCCGGGCACGTCGAGCTTGCGCGGGGTGCCGCGGCGCCCCATCGTCAACAGCACGCTGCGCGTGCGATAGCTGCCCCGGTTGGTGCGCAGAACAAAGCCATCGCCGTCGGGCTCGACGGACTCCATGCACTCGCGAAACGCGATCTTCAGGCCGGTCTTGCGCACCACGGTGTCCCAGAACTCGAGCAGCTTTTCCTTGTGCACCTCGCCGAAGCGCACCTTGCCGATCAGCGCCAGCTTCACCGGTGCTGTCATCGCGATCTTGTTGCGCGGGTAGTGGAAGACCGCGCCGCCGAGCGAGGCTTCCTGTTCGATCAGCCGGTATCGCAGCTGGTGCTGGATGGCGGCCAGCCCGGCCGACAGCCCCGCAGGCCCGCAGCCGACGATCACCACGTCGTGCTCGAAGCTGCCGCGCGGGCGTGCGCGAATGGCGTCGATCGCCTGGCGCCCCTGTTCGGCCGCCTTGCGGATCAGGCCCATGCCGCCCAGCTCGCCAGCGATGAACACACCCGGCACGTTGGACTCGAAGGTCGGACTGAGTTGCGGAATGTCGACGCCGCGCCGTTCGGTGCCGAACACCAGCTGGATCGCATCGACCGGGCACGCTGCACGGCACGCGCCGTGGCCGATGCATGCGGCACCATTGACCAGCACCGCCTTGCCGTCGACGATGCCCAGCGCCTCTTCCGGGCAGGCCGAGACGCATGACGACGAGCCCAGGCAGCGCTGCAGGTCGATCACCGGGTGCAACGATGCCGGCTCCGCCAGGCCCGCCTTCAGCGACTGCTGCAGCTGCACGGCGTGTTCACGCTGCACACGGCGCTGGCGGCGCAGGTACAGCCACCACAGCACCACCAGCACCGCGAGGTAGAGCCACAGGTAGTTCATGAGTGCAGGCTCAGCTGCGTGCGCAGCATCGGGTCCGCCGGAGCTCGCCGCGTTCGTTGCGCCAGCGCGGTGCAGGCGCTTCGCCGCGGCCCCGCAGAGGGCTCATTGCCCGACGACCTGGCCGATCTCGATGGTCAGGCCGTTGGCGCCGGGTGCCACCGGCGTTGACTGCCCCTGCAGGTCGCCTGGCTGCGGCGTGGCCTCACCGCGCTTGCTGATGCGCGCACTGACCACCACCTGTTGGGCGGATGACAGCCGCGCGGCTGGCGACATCGCCATGCTGTCGTCGAGCGTGAAGGTCAGCGGCAGATCCTTCACCTGCTTGCGCAGAATCGCCAGCGGCATGCGCGGGCCCTGGGCCGCGCGGGCGTAGACGAACAGCGTGTCATCGGGCGCTGCCTTGCCGTTCAACCCCGCGGCCAGCTTGACCACGCCGCTGATCGTGGCGCCCGCGGCCGTCGGTTTTGCGGTGGGTCCGGCTGCGGGCGCGGCTGCCACTGTGGTGCCCGCGGCGGCGGCCAGACGCCGGGCCTCGTCGATGCCGCCTTGGATCTGTTTGACGAAGTCGCTGTCGGGCGACAACTGGGCCATCTTTTCCCAGTGACGCAACGCCAACGCATAGTCCTTGCGAATGAACGCCGCCGTGCCCGCCAGCGACAGCGCTTTCAGGTTGGCGGGGTCGAGCTCGAGTGCGCGAGCGATGAGCCGGCTGGGTTCACCCTCGAGGTTGCGCCCGTTGACCAGCGCCAGCGTGTCGGCATAGTCGGCCAGCAGCACCGCGTCGTCGGGGCGCAGCGCCATCGCCTGCTTGAATGCCGCCACCGCCAATTGCGGCTTGCCCAGCACCGCATAGGAGCGGCCGAGCATGGCCCAGCCGTCGACGTCGTTGGGCTGCTCCTTCAGGCGGGCCGCCAGCTTCTCGGCCATGCCTTCGATCTGGTCCATCGTGATCGAATGGCCCGCCCCCTCGGCGCTCGCGACACGCGCTTGCGGGTCGAGCGCCTGCGGGGTGCCGATCAGTGTGTAGCCGAAGGCAGCCACCACGACCGTGAAGGCCGACAGCGTGCCGAGCAAGCGGGTGCGCCGTGGTGTCGAGGCGGCAGCAGGGGGTGCCTCTTTGGCCGCCGCCTGACTGGCACGCTGCTGGAGGCGCGCGCGCGCCTCGCTGGCCTGCGCATCGGTCAATGCGCCGCTTGCGCGCAGGGCATCGAGCTGGCGCAGCTGCTCGCGCGCATCGCCGGCCGCTTCGGCGCGTTGCCTGCGCTGCCACAACGGCCGCGTCAACAACGCGAGGGCGGCCAGCACCATCGCCGCGGCGAGCAGGACGAACGTCGTCAATGGGCCTCCTTGGCGGGCTCGCCAGCGTCATCGTCGAGCGCATCGGGCTCGAACTGATCGGGTGCCATGCGGGCGCGCCGGCGCAGCACCAGCACCAGGATCAGCAAGCCGCCGATCAGCAGGGCGACCGGCCCGATCCACAACGCCACCGTGGTGCCCTTGACCGCCGGGCGGTAGCGGATGAAGTCGCCGTAGCGGTCGGTCATGTACTGAACCACCTGCTCGTCGGTCGAGCCGCGCAGCAACTGCTCGCGGATCTCGCGGCGCAGATCGTCTGCAAGGCCCGCCTGCGAGTCGGCGATGGTCTGGTTCTGGCACACCAGGCAGCGCAACTCCACCGCGATGCGTTGCATGCGCGCCTCAAGCACGGGGTCGTCGGCCGCCGGCGCGGCGTCTTTGGCGCCGGCCGTAGCCACCACTGCGCACAGCAGCAGCGCCCACCACTTAGCCATTGAGTTCCTTCAGCAACGGCGCGATCTGCGTGCTCAGCACTTCGGGCGTCAGCGGGCCGATGTGCTTGAAGCGGATCACGCCGCCTTTGTCGATTACGAAAGTTTCAGGGACGCCGTAGACGCCGAAGTCGATGCCCACGCGGCCGTCGAGGTCGGACAGCGACAGGTCGTACGGGTTGCCGAATTCCTTCAGCCAGCCGAGCGCGTCGTTGCGCGAATCCTTGTAGTTCAGGCCCACCAGCGGCACCTGCTTCGTGCGCGCGAACGCCACCAGGTGCGGGTGCTCGTCGCGGCAGGGCCCGCACCACGACGCCCACACGTTGAGCAACCAGACTTTGCCGTTCATCGTCTCGCGGTTCACCAGCTGCGCCGGATCATCCAGACGCGGCAACTTGAACGATGGCGCCGGCTTGCCGATCAGCGGCGAAGGCACCTTGTGCGGGTCGAGCTTCAGGCCCACCGCGAGAAAGCTCACCAGCACCAGGAAGATCGCCAGCGGAACGATGAAGCGCAGACTCTTCATGTGCGCAGGCCCACCAGGCTCGACGCGTCGGTGGCCTCGGTCGCGCGGCGCGTCGCGCGGTAGCGGCGGTCGCTCGCCGCCAGCAGGCCGCCGAGCGCCATCATCAGGCAGCCGCCCCAGATCCAGTCGACGAACGGCTTGAAGTACACGCGCACGATCCATGCGTCACCTTCGACCGGCTCGCCGAGCGAGACGTAGAGGTCGCGCGTGAAGCCTGGATCGATGGCCGCCTCGGTCATGGTGTTCTGCTGCACCCGATACAGGCGCTTCTCGGGGCGCAGCGTGGTCACCGGCTTGCCGTCGCGCGTGACCTCGATCAGTCCCTGGGCGGCCGCGTAGTTGGGGCCCTGCAGGTCGTGCACGCCGCGGTAGGTGAACACGTAGCCGGCGACCTCGGTGGTGTCGCCGACCGACATCTTCAGATCGCGCTCGATCTCGTAGGTCTTGACCATGCTGACGCCGAACGCGAACGCGGCCACGCCCAAGTGCGCAAGCATCATGCCGAGCGTCGCGCGCGGCAACTGGCGCGCGCGCGTCCACACGCTGCCGCCCATGCCGGCACCGATCTTCAGATGCTCCCAAAGATGGGTGGCCAGCGAGAACACGATCCACCAGGCGAGCAGGAAGCCGAGCGTGGCCATGGCACTGATGTGACCGGCAGCCCACCCGGTGGCCAGCGCGGCGGGCACCGTCAATGCGAGCGCCCAGCGCAGGCGGCGCGCCAGCTCGGGGATCTGCGCCTCGCGCCAGCGTGCCAGCGGCCCGATGCCCATCAGCACCAGCACCGGCGTCATGATCGGCACGAACACGTTGTCGAAGTAGGGCGGACCGACCGAGATCTTGCCCAGGCCAAGGGCATCGAGCGCCAGCGGGTACAAGGTGCCGAGCAGCACGGTGGCCATCGCGGCCACCAGCATCACGTTGTTGGCCAGCAGCATCGACTCGCGCGACACCGCAGAGAACCTCGAGCCCAGGCCCACCTTGGGCGCGCGCCATGCGTACAACGTGAGCGAGCCGCCGATCACGATCACCAGGAAGGCGAGGATGAACAAGCCGCGCCGCGGATCGGTGGCGAAAGCGTGCACCGACGACAGCACGCCCGAGCGCACGAGAAACGTGCCCAGCAGCGACAGCGAGAACGCCATGATCGCCAGCAGCACCGTCCACGACTTGAACGCGCCGCGCTTCTCGGTCACGGCCAGCGAGTGGATCAATGCCGTGCCCGCGAGCCACGGCATGAACGACGCGTTCTCCACCGGATCCCAGAACCACCAGCCGCCCCAGCCGAGTTCGTAGTACGCCCACGCGCTGCCCATCGCGATGCCGATCGTCAGGAAGATCCACGCCGCGAGTGTCCAGGGCCGTGTCCAGCGCGCCCAGGTGGCGTCGAGGTTGCCGCCGATGAGTGCGGCGATCGCGAACGCGAAGGCGACCGAGAAGCCCACGTAGCCCATGTAGAGCATCGGTGGGTGAAACACCATGCCCGGGTCCTGCAGCAGCGGGTTCAAGTCGCGCCCGTCGGCGGCGCCGGGCAACAGGCGCTCGAACGGGTTGGAGGTCAGCAGCATGAACAGCAGGAAACCCACGCTGACCAGGCCCATCACCGCCAGGATGCGGGCCATCACCGGTTGCGGCAGGTGGGTGCTGAACTGCGCCACCGCCAGCATCCACACGTTGAGCATCAGCAGCCACAGCAGCAGCGAGCCTTCGTG
>JBIODO010000169.1:0-8532 GCA_044445225.1 Burkholderiales bacterium | reverse complement strand
CCGACCCTCGGCGTGTGGCCGACAAGCGACGAGGACTATCCGCCTCGAGGCGATCATTGGCGCTCTAGTTGCGATCGGCGAGCCGCCCCGTGCCCGGTGCGGCCGCATGCGCAGCCCCGCCATTACAGCGGCGCCGGCATCGTCGGCAGACCCACGAAGGCCGATTCCGAGGCCTCCGGCCGCGCGGGCGGCCCGGAGGCAACGTTGTCGTGCGACAGCTTGTGGGCGGGCTGGGGCCGACCCAGCAGAAAGCCCTGCAGCTCATCGCAGCCGTGCTTCTGCAGTGCGCGCATCTGGCCGTCAGTCTCCACGCCCTCGGCGTTGACGCGGATCTGCAGCGAGTGCGCCAGCGACACGATCGAGCGCACGATCAGGTTGACCTTGGGGTCCTCGGCCAGACCCTTGGTGAAGGCGCGGTCGATCTTCAACTTGTCGAACGGAAAGCGCCACAGGTAGGCCAGGCTCGAATAACCGGTGCCGAAGTCATCCATCGCGATGCGCACGCCCAGCGCCGACAGCGCATGCAGCGCACGCACCACACGTTCGGTATCCACCATCAGCAGCGACTCGGTGATCTCGAGCTCCAGGCGCTCGGGCGCCAGCCCGGTATCGGCCAGCGCGTCGACCACCGTGCGCACGATACCGTCGTTGCGAAACTGGGCGGCCGACAGGTTGACGGCCACCGTCAGCGGATCGGGCCAGGTCGCTGCCTCCACACAGGCGCGCCGCAGCACCTGACGGCCCAGCGGCTCGATCAGTCCGGTCTCTTCGGCCACAGGAATGAATTCGGCCGGCGGCACGTTGCCACGAGTCGGATGCTGCCAGCGCGCCAGCGCCTCGTAGCCTGTCAGCGTGACGCCGTCGGCGGCGTACAGCGGCTGGTAGTGCAGCGACACGTCTCCCGATTCGATCGCGACGCCGAGGTCATGTGCCAGTTGGCGCCGCTCGTGCAGCTGCTGGTCCAATTTCGCCTCGTAGAAGCTGAAGCCGCCGCTGTCGCTCTTGGCGCGGTACAGCGCCAGATCGGCCCTGCGCAGCAGCTCGTCGGCTTGCTTGCCGTCGGCGCCGTAGATCGCAGCGCCGACGCTGCCGCCGCTGGTGATCGTGTGGCCGTCGTACTGGTATGGCGCCGCCAGCGACTCCACCACGCGCTGGGCCAGGGTCACCACGTCGTGCGGGCCTTCGACGCCGCTTTGAAGCACCGCGAACTCGTCACCACCCAGCCGCGCCACATGGTCGCCGTGGCGCAGCAGCGCGTTCAGGCGGTGCGACACCTGACGCAACACCTCGTCGCCGGCGGCATGGCCGAGGCTGTCGTTGACTTCCTTGAAACGGTTGAGATCCACGCACAGCACCGCGAATCCGGACCCACCCTCCTCCGCGCGCCACTCGGCACGCTCCAGCTCGTCGTTGAAGCTGGCGCGATTGAGCGCACCGCTCAGCACATCGTGCTGCGCCAGGTAGTGCACCCGCTCCTCTGCCCTGCGCTGCGCGCGCAGCCTGCCCGACCACTGCATCGCGCCGATCGCGCCGAGCACCGCCAGCACGGCGGTGACCACCAGCGCGACGAAGACGAGCGTGCGCATCGCGCGCCCCATCAGATCGGTCTGGTCGACGTAGACCTCGACCACGCCCAGCAGCGCACCGTCGCGCAGCAACGGGACATAGGCTTCGCTGTAACTGGCGGGTCGATCCGGCCGACCGGCGCCGTCTTGCAGCTCGATGAAGTTCTTGCCACCGAGCACCAGTGACTTGACCACCGCGCTTTGTTCGCCGTGCTCGTCGCCGAGCATGCCGCCGCTCGACGCCGGGTCACTGGCCAAGCGGTCGAGATCGTCGGACACCAGCAGCTGCCGGCCTTCGCGGTCGTACAGCTTGAAGCGGAAAATGGTGCCGACGCGGCGCAGGCCCTTCAGCTGATCGATCGTGTAGGGGTCGATGCGGCCTGTTTTCATCAGCGCCAGCAGGCCTGGCACTGCGGCGCCGAGCACCTGCGCGTAGTGCAATCCCGATTCCTCGGCGGTGCGCGCGATCACCCGCACCGCCACCGATCGCATCACGCCGCCGACGACGGCCAGGCCGGCCAGCAACGTGAGAACCCACAACACCAGCGGTCGCCGGTCTTTCGCCAAGTTGATCATCGTGCGCCGCGAGGTGGGCAGTTCGAGATGCGCGGGGCCGGGCCGACACAGGCTGCCCCATGCAGCGCTATCGGCCACCACGCGCGGCGCTTGAGGGCTTTGGCATGCACCCGGTCGGGCGGGCGTGAATCGCTTCACGACCCCAGGGGCCGTGCAGCTTCGCGCAAGCAGTCAGTCGCGGTCCGCCGGCATCGGCCGCAGACCGCCGGCGGCCGCGACGGGCACAGCCGCGCCCTTGCGCTCGCGCACGACGAAGCTGTAGATCACCGGCACCACCACCAGCGTGAGCAGCGTCGAGGTGATCACGCCGCCGATGATGGCGCGGCCCATCGGGGCCTGGATCTCGCCGCCGTCGTTCAGCGCCAGCGCCAGCGGCAGCATGCCGAACACCATCGCGCCGGTGGTCATCATGATCGGCCGCATGCGCGTCAGGCCGGCCTGCAGCAGCGCATCGGCCACCGATGCGCCGGCCCTGCGCGCCTGGTTGGCAAAGTCCACCAGCAGGATCGCATTCTTGGTCACCAGGCCCATCAGCATCACCAGGCCGATCATCGAGAACACGTTCAACGTGCTGCGCCAGAACAGCAGCGCCAGCATCACGCCGATCAGCGCCAGCGGCAACGACGCCATGATGGCGATCGGCTGCAGGAAGCTGCCGAACTGGCTGGCCAGCACGATGTAGATGAAGATCACCGCCAGCACCATCGCGGCCAGCATGGCGGCAAACGCTTCCTGCTGATCGCGGGTGGCGCCACCGATGTCGAAGCTGTAGCCCGGCGGCAGCACGGTGGCATCGACCAGTGCCTGCACGTCCTTGCCGACGTCGCCCGACGGCCGGCCGTGGACGCCGGCGAAGATCGCCTCGCGGCGCTGCAGGTTCTGGCGGCGGATCACGTCGGGGTTGAACACCGGCTCGATGTCGGCCACCGCCTCCAGCGGGATCGCCGCGCCGTCTTTCGAGAACGCCACCGGCAGCGCGCGCATCTGATCGATGCGCTCGCGCTGCGTGACAGGAAGCCGCACCAGCACCTCGACCTGCTCGCCGTCGGGCGTGGTCCAGTAGGTGGCGACCTCGCCGTTGACGTAGGCGCGCAGCGACGACGCCAACTGCGGCGTGGTCAGGCCCAACTCGCGCACGGCACCGGGCTTCAGGCGCACCGCATACGCCGGCAGGCCGGGCTTCACCGACAGATCGACGTCGGCGATGCCGGGGATCTTCTTCACCTGCTCGGCAAAATCGGTGGCGATGCGGGCCAGGCCTTCGGAGTCGCTGCCGAGGATGGCCACGTAGATCGGGCGGTCGAAGCCGAGCGAGGCCTCGATGCCGGGGATCTTGGCGATGGCGCTGCGTATCGCCTCTTCGACTTCCTTCTGGCTGCGGTTGCGCTGACTGCGCTCGGTGAGCGCGATGTTCAGCGTTGCCTGGTTGCGCCCGACCGCAAAGCCTTGCCCCTGCCCGCCGACTTGCGTCGACAAGGTCTTCACCTCGGGGAAGGCGCGCACGATGGCCTCGACCTGGCGCACCTTGTCGTCGGTGCGTTCCAGGCTCGCGCCCACCGGCATGCGCAGCGAGAGTTGGGTGAACGCCTGGTCGGTCTGCGGCACGAACTCGCTGCCCACCACGCTGGCCAGCCCGATCGCGCCAACGAAACTCAGCAGGCCCACGGCCAGCACGATGCCGCGCGGCCCAACGAAGCCGTAGCGCCGGCCCGAGAACACCCAGAGGATCAACCGCTCGTACACCGTGTGCAGCACGTCCAGCCCGTGGTCGGTGGCGCGCATCAGCGCGCCCAGCACCGGCATGTCGCGCAGGCGGTTCGTCGGCGGATCGCGCCACACCGCCGACAGCATCGGATCGAGCGTGAAGCTGACGAACAGGCTCACCAGCACCGCCACCGCCACCGTGATGCCGAACGGATAGAAGAACTTGCCGACGATGCCGCCCATGAAGGCCACCGGCACGAACACCGCGCACAGCGCGAAGGTGGTGGCCATCACCGCCAGCCCGATCTCGTCGGTGCCCTCGCGCGCGGCGCGGTGGTGGTCCTTGCCCATGCCGACGTGGCGCACGATGTTCTCGCGCACCACGATGGCGTCGTCGATCAGCAGGCCGATGCACAGGCTCAGCGCCATCATCGTCATGAAGTTCAGCGTGAAGCCGAACGCATACACCGCGATGAAGCTCGAGATCACTGCGATCGGCAGCGTCAGCGCGGTGATCACGGTGGAGCGCCACGAGTGCAGGAACAGGAACACGATGGCGATGGTCAGCAGCGCACCCTCGATCAGCGTGCGCTGCAGGCCGTTGAGCGCGCCCTTGATGAAGTCGCTCGATGCGTAGATCAGGCGCAGCTCGACGCCGGCGGGCAGCGTCTTGCGCAGCTCGTCCATCGCCGCCTTCACCGCCTCACCTGTGAGCACGACGTTGGCGTCCTGCTGCCTGAACACATTCAGGCTGACCGACGGCTGGCCGTTGATGCGTGCCAGCGACTCGGGCTCGCGCTCGCGCTCGACCAGCGTGCCCAGGTCGGCCAGCGTCAGCGGCAGGTTGCCGCGTTTGCCGACCACGGTTTCGGCGAAGCGCCGCGGGTCGCGCACGCGGCCTTCGACGCGCAGGATGGCATCGGCCGTGCGGTCCGACAGCAGCCCCACCGGCTGGTCGGCGTTGGCCTCACGCAGTGCGGTCACGATCTCGGCCGGGGTGATGGCGTAGGTGCGCAGCCGCGCCGGGTCGAGGTCGATGCGCACCTCGCGGGTGGCCAGGCCCGACAGGTCGACCGTGGCCACCCCTTCAATGCGCGTCAGCCGCCTGGCAACCACCTGCTCGGCGAGGATCGACAGTTCGCGCGACGAGCGCGACGGCGACAGCAGCGCCATCACCACCACCGGCTGCGCGTTGTCGATGTTGAAGCGCTGCACGAAAGGCTGCTTGGCGTCGCGCGGGAACGCGGCCTGCGCCACCGCCACGCGGTCGCGCAGCTCCTGCATGGCCCGGTTCAGGTCGGCGTTGAGCGTGAACTCCACGCTGGTCTGGCTGCGGCCCTCGAAGCTGCGCGACGTGATGCGCTTGATGCCGGCGATCGAGTTGAGGTTTTCCTCCAGCGGCTTGGTGACCTCGCGCTCCACCGCTTCTGGCGAGGCGCCGGGATAACTCACGTCGACGAAGGCGCCCGGCGGGCTGACATCGGGCATCTGCTCGACGTTCAGGCGCGCATACGAGAACAGCCCCAGCACACACAGCGCCACCATCACCATGGTGGCGAACACCGGGTTGTGGATGGCAACGCGGGTGATCCACATACAGCGGGGTTACAGGCGGTGAGCGGCGCTCAGCGCATCGGCGCGGTGTTGCCCGACGTCGCGACGTCGGGCTTGGCCGGCTTGTCGGCCACCACCACCGCCTTGGCGCCCTCGCGCAGGTTGTCGAAGCGCACGCCGAGCACCTGAGCGTCCTCGGTCAGGCCGCTCAGCACCTCGACACGGCCGCGCGCCTCGTCGCGCCGGCCGAGCGTCACCGCGCGGCGCAGCAAAGTGCCTTCGCTGAGCACCCACACCTGGTCCTGCCCCGACGTGCTGCCCAGCGCCGCCAGCGGCACCGTCAGGCGCCTGGTGTCGTCGGCCAGCTGCACACGCGCCAATGCGTACTGGCCGGCGCGCAGGGTTTCCTTTGGGTTGTCGAGCGCGATCGTCACGCCAATCGACCGCGTACCGGCCTCGGCCATCGGCGCGATGCGGGCCAGCCGCCCGACCACCGGAGCTGGCATGCCCTCGACCCGCACCTGCACCGCCATGCCCGGCTGCAAGCGGGGCACTTCGTGCGTGCCAACCAGGCCGGCCAACTCGAGGCGGCTCAAGTCGACGATGGTGAGCAGCGTCTGCTCGACGGTGACCTTTTCGCCCGGCACCACGTGGCGCTTGGCGACGATGCCGCTGATCGGCGCCACCAGGGCGGCCTCACGCAGGCTGACCTTGCTGACGTCGAGCAGGGCCAGCGCCGCCTCGTACATCGCGCGCGCGCTGTCGACCTGCGAGCGCGAGGTTTCCAGCGCGATCGGCGAGATGAACGACTGCGCGGCCAGCCGCTCGTTGCTGGCATGCGTGCGCTCGGCCTGCGCCAGCGCGGTGCGCGCCGCGTCGGCGCTGGCCTGGCGTTCGCTGCTGCGGCTCATCAGCTCGGTCAGGTCGATGCGGCCGAGCGACTGTCCGGCCTTGACGCGAGAGCCCTCCTGCACCGCCAGGCCCTCCAGCGTGCCGGCGGCTTTGGCGCGCACCACCGCCGTATCGGGCGCCACCAGCGGGCCGGAGAACTCGATCGTCGCCGGCATCGTGACCCACTGCGGGCGCACCACCTCGCGCGCCTCGAACTCCAGCGCCACGGCGGCCTTGTCCTTGTCGCGCTGCATGTTGCTGCGCCCCACCGCCACGGCCGCGGCAATGCCGACCACCAGCGCCACGGCGACGCCGATGATCCAGGGTTTGCGCGCACGCTTCATGTTCTGGCTGCCATCCGTGGCGGCGCGAGTCTAGGCGAACGTGGCCCCCGGGCGGGCCCCACGTGCGACGAACTGCGAGCGCCGTGCGATGAACTGCGACAAAAGGATGACAGCCCCGGCCGCCGTTGTGAATCCCCTAGCCCGCTGCGCCGGCGGCCTCGGCGTGGCGCCGCGAGCGCAGCAGGCACAGCGCCGACAGCAGCGCCGCGCCGCTGGAGGCCCAGAACACCGCCGGATAGCCCCAGCGCTCGATCAGCGCACCGCCGGCCACCCCGCCCACCACGCCCGACAGGCCGTAGCCGAGCGTGGTGTAAAGCGCCTGGCCACGGCCGCGCAGTCGGCCAGGAAAGTAACGCGCCACCAGCGTGATGCACGCGGCGTGCTGGGCCGCGAACGTCACGGCATGGGTGAGCTGGGTCAGCAGCAGCACCACCATGAAGCTGCCGAATGCGGCCATGGCGCCAAAGCGCAGCGCCGCCACCAGCGCCGCCAGCAGCAGCCAGTTGTGCATCGACATGCGCTCGAACCAGTGCCCCTGGGTCCAGAAGAACACGATCTCGACCAGCACGCCCACCGACCACAGCAGGCCGATCGCCGTTTCGCTCATGCCGAACGACACCGCGAACAGCGAGAAGAAGGCATACAGGCTCACGTGTGCGAGCACCGTGAGGAACACGCCAGCGAAGAACCACGCCACTTCGGGCCGCCTCAGCACGGCCAGTGCGCCCGCGGGCGCAACCTCGTGATGGGTGGGATCGCTCATCAGCGGCAGCCGCCACAGCGCAAACGCCAGCAGCAGCCACAGGCCAACCTCCTGCCACGGCCAGGCCCGCACGCCCAGCGCATGCAGCAGCATGCCCACCAGCACCACAGCCACCGTGAAGCCCACCGAACCCCACATGCGGGTGCGGCCGTAGCGGCCGCCGGCATCGCCGCCGCCTGAGGCCAGGTTGAGCTGGTGTGCCAGCGACGCTTCGGTCAACGGCATCACGGCGCCATTGGCGATGAACAGCAGCACCACGCAGACCGTGACCGCGGCCACGCCGTACGAACCTGCCACCGCCAGCGCCAGCGCGAACAGCACCGACAGCGCGCCGGCCAGACGCAGCAGCATGCGGCGCCGGTTGGTGTGGTCGGCCATCCAGGCCCAGCTGTAGGGGGCGAACACGCGAGTCCACGACTGCAGCGAGGCGATCGAACCGATCGCCAGCGCGCTCAGGCCCTGGTCGCGAAACCACAGCGGCGCGTACAGCGAGTACGCGCCGATCGCAGCGAAGTAGCAGAACCAGGCATGCGCAAAGGGGCGCAGCGTGGCGCCGCTGGTCATGACACCCCAGGCGCCGCGCGCCGCGCGGCCCTCATCTGCGCGGCGTGCCCGGGGCGGCTGCGGCGATCGGCGGCACTGCCACCTGCACGCCGGCGTTCTGCGCGCGATGGCGCAGCGCATGGTCCATCACCACCAGCGCCAGCATCGCCTCGGCGATCGGCGTGGCGCGGATGCCCACGCAGGGGTCGTGGCGGCCGTGGGTCTCGACGGTGGTGGCGGCACCGCTGCGATCGATCGACGCGCGGGGCAGGCGGATCGAGCTGGTGGGCTTGACGGCGATCGACACCACCAGGTCTTGGCCCGTTGAGATGCCGCCGAGCACGCCGCCGGCATGGTTGGAGCGAAAGCCCTCTGGGCTCAGCTCGTCGCCGTGCTCACTGCCCTTTTGCGTGACGACGCCGAAGCCCGAGCCGATCTCGACCCCCTTGACCGCATTGATGCCCATCATCGCGTAGGCGATCTCGGCGTCGAGCTTGTCGAACAGCGGCTCGCCCAGGCCCGGCGGCACGCCCTGCGCGATGACGGTGATGCGCGCGCCGCACGAGTCGCCCGCCTTGCGCAGCGCATCCAT
>JBIODO010000168.1:0-8536 GCA_044445225.1 Burkholderiales bacterium | reverse complement strand
TTCGGGCTCGAAGAAGTCGCCCTGGCGCGCCGACTCCAATGCTTCGAGCGTGGCGTCGGCCAGTTCGCTGGACAGCGGCATCTTGCCGCCCGCCCACGCCGGCACGATGCCGCTCTTCTTGGTGGCCTTGCGCACGTAGGCCGCCATGTCCTGCGTGCGCACGTACTCGAGCACGCGGCCGGCGAACACGAAGTGGTCGCCTTTGTTAAGACGGGCGATGAAGCCTTCCTCGATCTGGCCGATGGTGCCGCCGCTCAGCCACTTCACCAGCATCGAGGCCTCGCTGACGATGGTGCCCACCTGCAGCCGGTGGCGCAGCGCGATGCCGCGGTCGGGCACGCGGTAAACGCCGTCGTCGCCCTGCACCACGCGGTGGTACTCGGGGTAGGCCTTCAGGCTCGAGCCACCGCGGCTGACGAAGTCGAGCGCCCATTGAAATTCGTCGCGCGTCAGCGCGCGGTAGCTGTAGGCGCTGCGCACCTCGTCGTACAGGTCGTCGGCGACGAAACCGCCACCGAGCGCCATGCTCACCAGGTGCTGCACCAGCACGTCGAGCGGCTTGTCGGGCGCAAAGCGCTTTTCGATGCGCCCGGCCGCCACTGCGCGGCGCGCGGCCACCGCTTCGACGAGTTCGAGCGTGTTGGTCGGCACCAGCGTGATGCGGCTGGCGCGCCCGGGCTGGTGGCCGGAGCGGCCGGCGCGCTGCAGCAACCGCGCCACGCCCTTGGCCGAGCCGATCTGCAGCACGCGCTCAACCGGCAGAAAATCCACCCCGAGGTCGAGTGACGAGGTAGCGACCACCGCCTTCAACGTGCCCGCCTTCAGCCCCTGCTCGACCCAGGCGCGCACGTCCTTGTCGAGCGAGCCGTGGTGCAGTGCGATCTGACCGGCCCATTCGGGGCGCGAGCGCAGCAGCATCTGGTACCAGATCTCGGCCTGCGAGCGCACGTTCGTGAAGACCAGCGTGGTGCTGCTGGTTTCGATCTCATGCACCACCGGCTCTTCCATCTGCGCGCCGAGATGGCCGCCCCACGAGAAGCGGCCCGGCTCGCGCGGCAGCAGCGTGTCGACGATCAAGGGCTTTTCGATCTTGCCCTGCACCAGCACGCCGCCCGAATCGACCAGCCGTCGGGCTTTGCCATCCGGTATTCGCCCTTCGGGCGGCCGGGCGGGCTCATGCGCAAGCAGCATCTGCATTGCCTCGGCGAGGTTGCCGAGCGTGGCCGAGAGGCCCCACACCACGAGCTGCGGGTTCCATCGCCTCAGGCGCGCCAGCGCGAGCTGCACCTGCACGCCGCGCTTGTTGCCCACCATCTCGTGCCACTCGTCGACCACCACCGTATGCACGCCGCTCAGGCGCTCGTGCGCATCGGCGCGCGTCAGCAGCAGCGTGCACGACTCGGGCGTGGTCACCAGCGCGTCGGGCAGCTTGCGATCCTGGCGGGCGCGTTCGCTGGCCGGCGTGTCGCCGGTGCGCAAGCCCACGCTCCACTGCGGCGCCATCTCGCTCAGCGGCAACTCCAGCGCACGCCTCGTGTCTGCCGCCAACGCCCGCATCGGCGTCAGCCACAGCACTTGCAGTCGTGTGGCTGCATCCAGTGGCGACGAACGCGCCAGCGCACCCATCCACACCGCGTAGGTCTTGCCGCTGCCGGTGGTGGCATGCAGCAAGCCGCTGCGACCGTGCCCCATCGCAGTCCACACCTCGCGTTGAAAAGCAAAAGGCTGCCAACCCCGGCTCGCGAACCAGGCTTCGGCAGTCATCTCGCGCGCAACCATCGCGCGATCATTTCATGCGCGGCTTGTTCACGCGCTGACGATCCAGCCTTCGAGCGGATCCACCTGCGGCGGCAGGCCGTGGCGCGGCCGACCGCGCGACCACGCCGCCTGCATCAGACACAGCACCGCGTCGAGCGCGTCGCCCGACGCGTCGTCGAGCAACGCGGCGCGCTGCGCCGGCCGCAGCCGCAGGCTCAGCTGCAGGCGCGTGCGGCCAGCGTGCAGCGCATCGACGATCGCGATGCGCGCCAGCAGCCGCTCGTCGGTGTGTTGGCGCGCGTCGTCGCTCTTGTACGAGCGGTGGCCGATCAGCTCGCGCGCGAGCAGCCCCGGATACGCCTCGAGCGCGACGCGCCGCACGTCGCCCGGATGCAGCGCCGGCACGTGCACGCCGGCGGCCAACAGCAGCGGCACGCCGGCATGCAGCATGTAGGCCACCGGCGGGTTGACCCATTTCATCGACGGACTCGAGCCCGCGGGCCGGTCGCACGCGCGATGCGCGAACTTCGATCCCACCGGCCGCGCGGCGCAAAAGGCGGCGAAGGTGTCGCGGATCTGCTTCCGCGTGAGCGCCGCGTAGTGCTGCATGCACGCCAGCCATTCGGTGGGCCAGCCCAGGTGTTCGACCAGCTCGCGCGGCAGCCCGAACGGAAAGTCAAAGCCACCGATCCAGCGCCCGGGCTGCGCCAGCCACGCGCCAAATGCCTCGAGGTGGTCGAAACGCTCGAGCCCTGACAAGCGCAACACCGCGCCCGAGGCACGCCCGTGCGCCAAAACGATCGGCTTGTGCCGCGTCGGCTGGCTGGAGAAATCGACGCCGATCAGCACAATCAAGCCACGTGGCGGCGAATCGGGTCGGCAATGATCGGCTCGTTCAAAGCGCGGCTTCGGAGGGCGTGCGATCGACCTGCTGCGGCAGGCCGGCGCAACCGGCAGCCAGCACGGCCAACGCCAGCGCAGCCAGGCCGCGCACGAGTGTCTGCCGGCACCGCGTCGGCCCGGCTGTCATTGCGACTGCGCTATCACGGCGCCGTGCGCGCGTAGACATCGGGGTCGAGCACCTCCATCAGGCGCGACGGATACGCCAGCTCCTTGAATCCGAATTGCCGGTACAACTCGTGGGCGTCGCGGGTGGCCAGCAGGAAGCGCCGCAGGCCCTGCAGATCGGGGTGCGCACGCATCACCTCGATCAACCACTTCGACAGCCCGCGGCCGCGGTGCGCCTCGAGCACGTACACATCGGCCAGGTAGGCGAAGCTGGCACGGTCAGTGACCACGCGCGCGAAACCGACTTGCTCGTCGCGATGGAACAGGCCGAAGCACAACGAATGGTCGATCGCCCGCCGCACCAGCGCCAGCGGGATGCCGGGGGACCAATAGCTGCGCGACAGAAACGCATGGATCGCCAGCACGTCCAGGCGCTGCACGTCGGTGGAGATCGCATAGTCGCCACGCTGCAGGGGCTCGCTCATGCAATCAGTCTAGCGGCGGATCACCACGCGATCGCACCCCTCACCGCACGGCCTTGGACGCCTGGCGCCGCGCGCCGGGGCTGCGCCCCCAGGCGTCGGCCCAGGCCGACAGCGGGTGCAGCGCCTGCATCAGCGCGCGGCCAGCGTCGGTAAGGCAGTAGCCGCCCTCGGCGTGATCGACCACGCCAGCTTCGCGCAACTCCTTGAGCCGCGTATTGAGCAGCGCCGGGTTGGTGGCGGCGGCGTCCTGCAGCGCGCGGAAGGTCAGCGGCTCGCCGCGCAGCTCCCACAGCAGGCGCAGCGCGGCGCGGCGGCCCAGCAGGTCGAGCACCACCATGATCGGGCGGCCGCTGCGCGAGCCGCGCACCGATTGGCCGACACGCGGTGTGGTCATCGCGGCGAGCCTGCTTTACTTTTCATAGCAAACGCGGTAGCTTTGCATCATGTGCTATGGAAATGGTAGCACTTGCCCGAAACCAGCGGCGCGAGGCTGCCCAGCGCAGCGCCACGCAGCCACAGACTCACCGCCTGGAGCAGCCATGTCGTCGAATGCCCGCATCGCACCGGCCCAGCCGCCGTTCGAGCCCGAGGTGCAAGCCTGGCTCGACCGCACGATGCCGCCGGGCCAACCGCCGCTGGCGCTGTTCACCACGATGGCGCGCGACAAGCGGCTGTTCGGCAAGTTCTTCAGCGCCGGGCTGCTCGACCGCGGCCACCTCACGCTGCGCCAGCGCGAGGTGGTGATCCACCGCACCACGGCGTTGTGCAAATCGCAGTACGAGTGGGGCGTGCACGTGGCGATCTTCTCCGCGCGCGTGAAGCTCACGCCCGAGCAGCTGCACGCCAGCGTGCACGGCGGCGCCGATGCACCCTGCTGGAGCGACGAAGACCGCTGGCTGATCCGCCTGTGCGATGCGCTGCACGCCGATTGCACGCTCGACGACGCGTTGTGGCAGGCGTTGCGCGATCGCTTCAGCGAAGAGGCGATGCTCGAGCTGCTGATGCTGGCGGGCTTCTATCGCACCGTGAGCTACCTGACCAACGCATTGCACCTGCCGCTGGAGGCCGGTGCGGCGAGGTTTCCGCCCGCTTGAGGCCGTGCGCTGAAGGCCTCAGGGCGGCGACATCGTGATGCGCCCATCGGCGCGCACGGTCCAGAACGGGTTGTAGGCCAGCTCCCACTTGTGGCCATCGGGGTCGGCGAAGTAGCCCGAGTAACCACCCCACTCGGCCTGGTGCGGCGGCTTGACGATCGTCGCCCCGTGGCGCTTCAGGTGCGCGAACACATCATCGACTTCCTGCCTGCTGCGCAGGTTGTGGGCCAGCGCAAAGCCTTCGTAGGCACCGCTGCCGCCCGGCGGCGCCAGTTGCATGTCTCGCGCCAGATCGGCGTGCGGGTACAGCCCCAGCACCAGGCCGCCGAGGTCGAAGAAGGCGATGCCGGGTGGGTTGGCGGCGACGGTCCAGCCCAGCACTTGTTGATAGAACGCCACCGCGCGCGCCAGATCGGCGACACCGAGCGTGACCAGGCTCAGTCTTGGTTCCATGCATGACCTCTTTGTCGAGCGGCCTCGCGACGCGTGAGCCTTCAGACGACCTTGCCGCCGCGCTCGGCCAGCAACGCCCGCAGCACCGAGCGATGGCAGTGCGCTTCGGACTCGCAGTAGCAGCCCACCGAGAAATTGGCCTGGCGCGACAGAGCGGCCAGCACGTCGAGCGTGCGAGCGGCCTCAGGCGCCGCCATCTCGGCCCGGTACTTCTTGGTGAACGCCCCCCATTGCGCCGGCGTTTGCGCGGCTTGGCCGAGCGTCATCGTGCCCACTGACGGCGCCAGGTTGGGAAACCACACGTCGTACCAGTTCTGCGATGCGAACTTGTCCTTCGGCACGCCGCGCGGCGGGCGCCGCACGGTGCCGATGCGCAGGCCCTCGTCGGGGTGGCGCGCGGTGCCCAGTCTGACGATGCGAACGGTCACGCGGGCCTCCTTGACGGTTTGCGCGGCATCGCCGCATCACAGCGAGCGAATCTCGACTTTGCGGAACTTGATCGTGCCACGGCCCCATTGCAGCGCAATCGGCCCGTTGGCGAATTTCGAATCCTGGACGTCGACCGTCGTCATGCCATTGAGCACCAACACCAGTCGGGTGCCTTGGGCGGTGATCTCGTAGGTGTTCCACTTGCCGCCGGCTTTGGGCATCGGGCTGGGGGCCTTGGCGATCTTGGTGATCGCCCCGGTGCCGTAGATCGGGTCTGGCCGCTGGTCGAATATGTTGGCCTCGTAGCAACTCTCGTCACCGATCTGATTCGGATTCTGGCAACGCAGGAACACGCCGCTGTTGGCATCGTCGCTGGCCCAGAACTCGACGCGGATCGCGAAGTCTTTGTAGGAATTCTTGCTCACCAGGTAGGAGGGATCCTTGCCGCCCTTGGTGGCCTGGATCACACCGTCGACAGCAGCCCAGTCGGCCACGCCGACGACGCTGAAGTTCTCCATGCCCTTGCTGCCGTCGACCAGCGTGGTCCAGCCGATGCCCAGGCTGGCACAACCACCGAGCGCCACGGTGGCGCCGGCCAGAGCAAACATCGATGCGAATCGTTTCATGGCGTGTCTCCTCTCGTTCGGGTTGGTGAATCGCGAGCGCGAGTGTGCGCCAGTTGCGCAGTTCGAGGTCAGCGTCGTGGCTTGCACAACCGCCCGGCTCTCGGCAACATCGGCACCCTTGATGGAGACCCCGATGATCAAAGTCAGCGTGATGTACCCCAACACCCCCGGCAACCGCTTCGACCATGCCTACTACCGCGACAAGCACATGCCGCTGGTCAAGGCCCGCATGGGCGCCGCGTGCAAGAGCTACACCGTCGACAAGGGGCTGGCCGGCGGCGCACCCGGCAGCGCAGCCACCTACGTGGGCATGTGCCACATCTTTTGCGACTCGGTGGAGTCGTTCCAGGCCGGCTTCGGGCCGCACGCCAAGGAGATCATGGCCGACATCGCCAACTACACCGACCTGACGCCGGTGATCCAGATCAGCGAGGTGGTGGTGGGCTGACGGCCGCGCGCAGATGCGCGCGAACCCTGCCGTCAACCATCGATCTGGCGCGGGTCTAGCGCATCGCGCAGGCCGTCGCCCACCAGGTTGAAGGCCAGCACCAGCAGAAAGATCGCCAGCCCCGGCCACACCGCCATCCACGGCGCCTGGTCGACGTAGTTCTTCGCGGTGTTGAGCATGCTGCCCCAGCTCGGATCGGGCGGCTGCTGGCCGAGGCCGAGAAACGACAGGCTCGCCTCGGCGATCACCGCGGCGGCGATCGCCAGCGTCGCCTGCACGATCAGCGGCGCGGTCACGTTGGGCAGCACATGCCGCAACGCGATGCGCCACGGCGGATTGCCGAGCGCGCGCGCGGCCTCGACGTACTCCTCGACCTTCACGTTGATCACCTGCGCACGCGTCAACCGCACGAAGATCGGCGTGGCCGATACGCCGATGGCGATCATTGCGTTGGTCAGGCTGGGGCCGAGAAACGCCGCCAGCGCGATCGCCAGAATCAGGAACGGGCAAGCCAGGAAGGCATCGGTCACGCGCGAGATCAAGCCATCGACCAGGCCGCCGACAAAGCCCGCCGCCAGGCCGATCGGCACGCCGAGCAGCAGCGAGATCGACACCGACACCACGCCGGCCAGCAGCGACGCCCGCGTACCCCAGATCACGCGCGACAGCACGTCGCGCCCGATGTCGTCGGTGCCGAACCAGTACGCCGCGCTCGGTGCCTTGCGGATCGCACTCCAACTGGTGGCCACCGGATCGTGCGGCGCGATCCACGGCGCAAACAGCGCCATCACGACGAACAGCAGCACGACCACGAGCCCCACCATCGCCGGGCGGCGACGCAGCAGCCGGCGCATCACACGCCGCCACGGTCCGGCCTGGCTTGACCGTGGGGCGATGCCACGAGTGGACAGTACGGCGGCCATGTCAGAGACCGATCATCGACAACCGACACTTTGCAAGCCGCCAGCGTCCGAGCGAGGCAAAGCCGCGCCCATCGACGAACAACACGAGCGTTGCTGCGCGGCGGGCGGTACCCGGTGGGCGCGACTTGTGGGCGGCGAGAAGCGCAGCAGTGCGGTCGGCACGCGCGCAGCGCGTGCTTCGTGATCTGACTCGCCGCGATTGTCCGAGCACAGCGAACGCAGTGAGCGCAGCGAGTTTCGCGGCGCGACCGTGCTGCGAGCATCGCAGCGAAGTCGGCGCGCAGCGCCGACCGCCACAGTAGGAGCCCCTACCGGGTACCGCCCGCCGCGCCGCACCGACACCTCGCACGAAAGCAGGCGCATCTCAACTCTGCAACCGCGGGTTGACCACGAAGTAAGCCAGGTCCGCTAACAAGCTCAACGTGATGTACGCCGTCGCGGTGACCAGCACCACGCCCTGCACCACCGCATAGTCACGGTTGAACACCGAGTCGACGATCAGCTTGCCGAAGCCGGGGATCGTGAAGACTTGCTCGGTCAGCACGGCGCCCGACAGCAGCGTGCCCAATTCAAGCGCGCCCAGTGTGATCACCGGGGTCAGCGCGTTGCGCAGCGCATGCTTCAACACCACCGTGCGTTCACTCAGGCCCTTGGCGCGTGCGGTGCGCACGTAGTCCGACGACAGCACCTGCAGCATCGCGCTGCGCGTGTGCCGCATCAGCACCGCGGCCAGCGCATTGCCGAGCACGAAGGCCGGCATGATCATCGCGGCCAGGTTGGCGCGCAGGTCTTCGAACGGGCTCACGTAGCCCGACGCCGGCAGCCAGCCGAGCTGCACCGAGAACAGCAGGATCATGAGGATGCCGAGCCAGAAGTTGGGCGTCGAAATGCCCCATAGCGCGATCGCGTTGGCCGCGCTGTCCCACCAGGTGCCGCGGCCCACCGCAGCGGCGATGCCGGTGGGGATGCCGATCGCGAGCGCGATCGCAAACGCCATCGCTGCCAGCTGGATCGTCACCGGCAGCTTCTGCAGCACCAGCTCGAGCACCGGCTGCTGCGTGCGCAGCGATTCGCCGAGATCGCCCTTGAACACGCCTGCGACCCAATACGCATAGCGCACCGGCAGCGGATCGTCCAAATGCAGTTTGGCGTGCAGGTGCGCGATCACGTTGGGATCCTGCTCCTCACCGGCGAGGATCTTTGCGGGGTCGCCGGGCAGCAACTGCTGCAGCCCGAAGATCAGCATCGACACGAACACCAGCGTCGGCAGCACCTGCGCCAAGCGTTTGAGCAGGTAGTCGGTCATCGGCGC
>JBIODO010000167.1:0-8546 GCA_044445225.1 Burkholderiales bacterium | reverse complement strand
GGGCTTGGCGGTCAGCGCGGCATGCAAGGCTGGCGCACGGCGCCGCACCTTGAAGCCACCCGGCAGCACGCCGGCGGTGGCGCAGCCGCGCACCACGCACGCCTGCATCGTGTGCCTGATGCGGTCGAGCCCGGCGTCGGTTGCCGCGTCGTCGCGCCAATGGCGCTCGTTGCGACGCATCACCTCGGCGATGGTGCACTGCAGTTCAGCGGTGCGCGCGAGCAGTTGCGCGCCGGTGTGGAAAGGATGGGGCAGCACCGTGGTGTCGGGCGCGACGCTCTTGTGGCGCGTGCCGTCGGCCGCCACCTCGTCGCTGACGACGAACCCGCCGCCCACCGAGTAGTAGGTGCGCTCGGCGAGCAGCGCGCCGCCGGCGTCGAAGGCGCTGAAGCGCATGCCGTTGGCGTGGAACGGCAGCGACTCGCGGCGGTGAAACAAGAGGTCGTCGCGCTCGTCGAAGGCGATCGTGGGTCCCTGCGCCAGTGCGAGGCGGCTTTCTTGGCGGATGGCTTGCAGCAGCGCAGGGATCTGCTCGACGTCGATGCTGTCGGGCTCGTGGCCCGCCAAGCCCAGCAGCACCGCCTTGTCGCTGCCATGGCCCTTGCCGGTGGCACCCAGCGATCCGTACAGCTCGGCCTTCACGCGCGCGGCGCGCGCGGACAGGCCGTCGTGCGCGAGGCGCAGCGCAAACAGCCGCGCGGCGCGCATCGGGCCCACCGTGTGTGAGCTGCTCGGACCGATGCCGATCTTGAAGAGGTCGAATACCGAGACAGCCATTGGAAGTGCCTGCGGCGCTCGCTCAAGCCAGCGCGAATTCGAAGTCGCGGCTCGCCAGCCGGCGCGTTCGGCGCCGAAACTCCAGCGTGCTGCCGGGCCACAGGGTCGTGATGCGGCCCTCGCGGTTCTGATACCAGCTGCTGCAGCCGCCGGTGGCCCACACGGTGCGCGGCAGCCGTTGCCCTAGCTCTGCATTGAAGCGCTGCTGCGCGTCGGCGGTGGGCGACAACCACACATGCGTGGCAAGGCGGCGCATCGCGTCGTCGATGAATGCGAGCTGCGACTCGATGATGAACACCATTGAGTTGTGGCCGAGGCCGGTGTTCGGCCCGATCACGGTGAAGAGGTTGGGAAACCCCGCCACCATGGTGCCCAGATAGCCTTCGGGCGCGTGTGCCCACAGCGCGTGCAAGGTGCGGCCCTGCGGGCCGATCACCGGGCACGGTGGCTTCAGCTCGGCGGCTTCGAAGCCGGTGGCGGTGACGAGGGCGTCGAGTTCGACGCGGCGGCCCTCGGCCAGCCGCACGCCGTGCGGCTCGACTTCGGCGATCGCCGAAGTCTCCACCTGCACCTGCGGCAAGAGCAGCGCGGGGTAGAAGTCGTCGGCGATCAGGATGCGCTTGCAGCCCATGCGGTAGTGCGGCGTCAACGCGTCGCGCAGCGGGCCGGCGGGAATGTGCTTGTGCAAGTGCCGCAGCGCCAGCGGCTCGAGCGCGCGCAGCCATTGCGGCCGCCGCGTGAATGCCGGCGCGCGTATTTCGTGTTGTGCATAGATTGCCGCCCGCCACGCACGGCGCAGCCCCGGCACGTGCGCCAACGCCCAGCGCTTGAGCGGGCCGATCGGCGCGTCACCGCGCGGCAGCACCCACGGTGCGCTGCGTTGGAACACGGTGAGCTGCCGCGCCAGCGGGGCCAACTGCGGCACCAGCTGGATCGCACTGGCGCCGGTGCCGATCACACCGATGCGCAGGCCCGCGGCATCGAAGCCGTCGGGCCAGCGGGCCGTGTGGATCACGGGGCCGCGAAAACTCTCCAGGCCTTCGATGGCTGGCGTTGCCGGCCGGCTCAGCGGGCCGGTGGCCAGCGTGATCGTGCGGGCCATCAACTCGTGCTCGCGGCCGGCCGCGTCGAGCACGCGGGCGCGCCACAGGTGCTGTGGCTCGTCCCAGTGCAGGTAGCTCAGTCGGGTGTGCAGCCGCAGCCGCGGCGTCAGGCCGAAGCGATGCACGCAATCGTTGAGGTAGGTCTCGATCTCGCGCTGTCCCGGGTACTTGCGCGTCCACGACGCGTGCGGCGCGAACGAGAACGAATACAGGTGCGACGGGATGTCGCATGCGGCGCCTGGGTAGCGGTTGGCCCACCAGGTACCGCCCACGCCACCGGCCTGCTCGACGAGCAGGAAGTTGTCGTCGCCGAGTCTGCGGCGATGGATCGCCGCGCCGAGCCCGCCGAACCCGGCGCCGACGATCAGCATGCTCAGCGGTGGGGTCATGGCCGTGCGTTGCGAGTGGCCGGAGGTGGCGGTAGCAGATCAGTCTTCGGCGAACGCGCTCATCGGCACGCAACTGCAGAACAGGTTGCGATCGCCGTGCACGTTGTCGACACGGCCCACCGGCGACCAGTACTTGTGGTGCTTGAGCGCCTTCAGCGGATAGGCCGCCTGCTCGCGGGTGTAGGCATGGCTCCAGGGGTCCACAAGCAGCGCGGCGGCGGTGTGCGGCGCGTGCTTCAGCGGGTTGTCATCGCGCGGCCAGTGGCCGTCTTCGACCTCGGCGATCTCCTTGCGGATCGCGATCATCGCGTCGCAGAAGCGGTCGAGCTCGATCAGCGGCTCGCTCTCGGTGGGCTCGACCATCAGCGTGCCTGCCACCGGAAAACTCAGCGTCGGCGCATGGAAGCCGTAGTCGATCAGCCGCTTGGCCACGTCTTCGGCGGTGACGCCGCAGCTGTCTTTGAGCGGCCGCAGGTCGAGGATGCACTCGTGTGCGACGCCGCCGCCCTTGATGCCGGCCACGTCGCCGCTGTAGTGGATGTCGTAGTGGTCGGCCAGGCGGGCAGCCACGTAGTTGGCCGACAGGATCGCGCATTCGGTGGCAGCAGTGAGGCCCTCGGCGCCCATCATGCGGATGTACATCCACGAGATCGGCAGCACGCCGGCATTGCCCAGCGGCGCCGCGGACACCGGCCCGACCCGGGCCGCGCCCGTCATGTCCGTGCCACCGGCCGCTGTCTCGCCGCCGCTGCTCGATGCCGCGGGCAGGAACGGTTCGAGATCCTTGACCACGCACACCGGGCCCACGCCGGGCCCGCCGCCGCCGTGCGGGATGCAGAAGGTCTTGTGCAGGTTCAAGTGGCTGACGTCGCCGCCGAATTCGCCGGGCGCTGCCAAGCCCACCAGCGCATTCATGTTGGCGCCGTCGACGTACACGCGGCCGCCGTGCTGACGCACCATCGCGCACAGTTCCTTCACGTGCGGATCGAAGATCCCATAGGTCGACGGGTAGGTGATCATCACCGCCGCCAGCTCGGCATGGTGCTGCTCGCACTTGTTGCGCAGGTCGTCCATGTCGACGTTGCCCATCGCATCGCACTTCACCCCCACCACATCGAGGCCTGCCATGTGGGCCGACGCCGGGTTGGTGCCGTGCGCCGACTCGGGGATCAGGCAGATGCGGCGCTGCGCATCGCCGCGCGACTCGTGCCACGCCCGGATCGCCAGCAACCCGGCGTACTCGCCCTGCGAGCCTGCGTTGGGCTGCAGGCTGATGCCGCTGTAGCCGGTGGCATGCGCGAGCCATTGGCACAACTGGTTGTTCAACGCATGCATGCCGGCCAGCTGATCGGCCGGCGCGAACGGGTGCAGGTTGGCGAACTCGGGCCAGGTGATCGGGATCATCTCGCTGCTGGCATTGAGTTTCATCGTGCACGAGCCCAGCGGGATCATCGAACGGTCGAGCGCGAGGTCCTTGTCGGCGAGGCCGCGCATGTAGCGCAGCATCTCGGTCTCGCTGTGGTGCGTGTTGAACACCGGGTGCGTGAGGTACTCGCTGGTACGGCGCAGCGCCGGCGGGATCAACGGCTCGATGCCTTTTTCGTAAGCGTTCCACGACGGCAGCGCCTGCGCGGGCGCAGCGAACCACGACCACAGTGCGCTGACGTCGTCGCGCGTGGTGGTCTCGTCGAGCGCAATGCCGATGTGGCCCGGTGCCATCAAGCGCAAATTGGCGCCGGCGTCGCGCGCGCGCTGCAGGATCGAGTCGGCCCGATCACCCACCTCGAGCATGATGGTGTCGAACGCATGCGGCGTCTTGTTCTTGAAGCCCAGCTTCGCAAGGCCGTCGGCCAGTGCCGCGGTGTACGACGCCACGCGCTTGGCGATGCGCTTCAGACCCTGCGGCCCGTGGTACACCGCGTACATGCTGGCGATCACCGCCAGCAGCACCTGCGCCGTGCAGATGTTGGAGGTGGCTTTCTCGCGCCGGATGTGCTGCTCGCGGGTCTGCAGCGCCAGCCGGTACGCGGGCTGGCCGTGGCTGTCGATGCTGGCGCCGACCAGGCGTCCGGGCAGCGAGCGCTTGAACTCGTCGCGGCACGCCATGAATGCGGCGTGCGGGCCGCCGCAGCCCATCGGCACGCCGAAGCGCTGCGAGTTGCCCACCACGATGTCTGCATCGAACTCGCCGGGCGCCTTCAGCAGCGTCAACGCCAGCAGGTCGGCGGCGACGATGAACGCCGCCTGCTTGGCGTGCGCCTGCTCGACGTACGGTTTCAGGTCGTGGATCAATCCGCTGGTCGACGGGTATTGCGCGAGCACCGCGAAGTAGTCGTGCTGCCTCATCAAATCGGGTGCAAAGCCCACCAGCACCTTCAGGCCCAGCGGCTTGGCGCGCGTGCGCACCACGTCGATGGTCTGCGGATGGCAGTCGCCGGCGACGATGATCGTGTCGCTTTTGCTGCGCACGCTGCGTCTGGCCAGCGTCATCGCCTCGGCGGCCGCGGTGGCCTCGTCGAGCATCGATGCGTTGGCCACTGCCATGCCGGTCAAGTCGCACACCAGCGTCTGGAAGTTGATCAAGGCCTCCAGCCGTCCTTGCGAGATCTCGGCCTGGTAGGGCGTGTAGGCGGTGTACCAAGCCGGGTTCTCGAGGATGTTGCGTTGAATCACGCCGGGTGTCAGGGTGCCGTGGTAGCCCTGGCCGATGAACGACTTGAAGACTTTGTTCTGCTGCGCCAGCGCCTTCAACTCGGCCAGCGCCTGCGCCTCGCTGGCCGCAGGAGGCAGCTGCATGGGCGCCGTGCGCGCGATGTCGCGCGGCACCACGGCATCGATCAGCGCCTGGCGTGACGCGGCGCCGATCACCGACAGCATGTGCCGCTGTTCTTCGGCGTCGGGCCCGATGTGGCGGGTGGCGAACAACGAGTCGTCTTCGAGTTCCGACAAGGGCGTGCGAGCGGACATCAGCATGGCGGGTGAGCGTGGCGGTTCGAGTGGATCGGTCGGATCAGAGGTGTTTCAACAACTTGTCGTAGGCCGGCGGGTCCATCAGCTGGTCGAACTGCTCCATGTGCGTGACATGCACCTTGAAGAACCAGCCATCGCCCATCGGGTCGCGATTGACGAGCGCGGGGTCCTTGCGCAGTGCCTCGTTGATCTCGACCACCTCGCCTTCCACCGGCATGTACAGGTCGGCGGCGGCCTTGACCGACTCCACCACGCCGGCGACCTCGCCTTTCTTGTAGGTGCGCCCGACCTCGGGTAGATCGACGAACACCACGTCGCCCAGCGCGTCTTGCGCGTGCGGCGTGATGCCGACCACGGCAGCCTCGTGGTCTTCGATGTTGATCCACTCGTGATCGGGCGTGAACATGGTCGTCAAGGGAGCTCTCCTCGGCGGCGTGGCTAGCCGCGGTAATAGCGGTGGGGGGAAAACGGCATCGCGCTGACGCGCATCGGGTAGCGCTTGCCACGCACCTCGGCGTACACCTCGTGGTGGGGCAGTGCATGGTTGGCCGCCAGATAGGCCATCGCGATCGGCTGGTCGACCGTGGGGCCGATGGTGCCGCTGGTGACGTGGCCGAGCTGGTGTCCGTGCGCGTCGAAGATCGTGGCGCCTTCGCGCACCGGCACGCGCTCCAGGCCGACCAGTCCGACGCGCTTGATCGCCGTGCCGGTGGCCAGCTGGGCTTCGATCGCCGCGGCGCCGGGGTAGTGGCCCGCGCGGGCACCGCCGGGGCGGCGCACCTTCTGGATCGCCCACGTGAGGCCGGCCTCGATCGGTGTGGTCTTCTCGTCGATGTCGTGGCCATACAGGCACAGGCCCGCCTCGAGACGCAAGGTGTCGCGTGCGCCGAGCCCGGCCGGCTTGACCTCGGGCTCGCGCAGCAAGGTCTTGGCGAGCACCACCGCGTCTTCGGCCGGCACCGAGATCTCGAAGCCGTCTTCGCCGGTGTAGCCCGAACGGGTGACGAAACAGTCGGCGCCGGCGAGCCGGAAAGCGCCGCCGGTCATGAAGGTCAACTTCGCGACATCGGCGTTGAGCTGCGACAACGCATTCACCGCCTTGGGGCCCTGCAGTGCCAACAGCGCGCGCTCGGGCATTGGCACCACGGTGCAGCGCTGGCCGATGTGGGTGATCAGGTGCTGCGTGTCGGCTTGCTTGCAGGCGGCGTTGACGATCAGCAGCAGATCGGTCTCGCGGCGCGTGATCATCAGGTCGTCGAGGATGCCACCTTGGGCATTGGTGAAGAGGGCGTAGCGCTGCTTGTGCACGCCGAGGTCCGCCACGTCCACCGGCACCAGCGTCTCGAGCGCACGCGCCGCACCGTCGCCGCTCAGGCGCAGCTGGCCCATGTGCGAGACGTCGAACAGCGCGGCCGACTGCCGGCACTGCCGGTGCTCGTGGAGAATGCCGTCAGGGTAGTTGACCGGCATGTCGTAGCCTGCGAACGGCACCATCTTGGCACCGAGTTCGACGTGCAGATCGTGCAGCGGGGTGTGCTTGAGGTCGGCGGACACTGCTTGCTCCCGAGGGCCATCACACCACCGCGCTCAAACGGGTGGGCTCGCCCTCGCTGTCCGCTTTACCTGAGAGATTTGCGGATCGAGCACCGTGCCTCGGGCCGCTTGCCCCTTCGGTGGACGGGCCTCGCGACCCGCCTCTCTCCAGTGAGGAAACGCCCCGTTGTCGAAGCGTCGGCCAGTCCTTTTGCCTGAGCGTTTGGCCTTGCGGCTTCGCCTTCGGCGGCAGCCTTGCGCGCTGCTCTCTCCTGGCCGCACGCAGTGTAGCAGCGGCAATCATGGGCGCGAACCTTTAGAGTTCAGGCCTCGGATTGGCTCGCGCACCCATGCAAGACGACATCTCCACGCTGCGCCGCATCCTGGCGTCGGCGCGCACCATCGCGGTGGTCGGCCTGTCGGCCGAGTGGCACCGCCCGAGCCACTTTGCGGCCAAATACATGCAGGCCAAGGGCTATCGCGTCATCCCGGTCAATCCGCGCTACGAATCGATCCTCGGCGAGCGCTGTGTGGCACGGCTCGAAGACATCCATGAGCCGGTGGACATCGTCGATGTGTTCCGGCGCACCGAGGATGTCGAGCCGATCGCCGACAGTGCGATTGCCATCGGTGCCAAGTGCCTGTGGCAGCAGATCGGCGTCAAGAACTTCAACGCCGATGCCAAGGCGCGGGCGGCCGGCCTCGACTCGGTGATGGACCACTGCGTGAAGATCGAGCACGCGCGGCTGTTCGGTGGCTTGCACTGGGTGGGCGTCAACACGCGGGTGGTGTCGGCCAAGCGGCCGCTGGTGTCGCCCGGTACCACGGTCGGATGAGCCGGACTCACCATGGCTGACCACAAGTTCAAGCCCGAGACCCTGGCCATACACGCCGGGCAGATTCCCGATTCAGCCACTGGCGCGCGGGCGTTGCCGATCTACCAGACCACGAGCTTCGTGTTCGATTCGGCCGAGCACGCGGCGAGCCTGTTCAATCTCGCGACCTTTGGCAACGTCTATTCGCGCCTGAGCAACCCGACGGTTGCCGCGCTGGAAGAACGCGTGGCGGCGCTCGAGGGCGGCCGCGCGGCAGTGGCATCGGCCAGCGGCATGGCGGCCGAGGCGATGGCGCTGATGACGATGCTGAAGGCGGGCGACCACGTCATCGCAGCCGGTGCGCTGTACGGCGGCACCGTGACGATGCTGGCGGTCAACCTCACGAAGTTCGGCATCGAGACCACCTTCGTCGATGCCACCCAGCCCGAGGCCTTCGCCGCCGCGATGCGACCGAACACGCGTGCGGTGTTCGCCGAGAGCTTGGGCAACCCGAGCCTGGTGGTGCTCGACATCGCGGCCGTCGCCGAAGTGGCGCATGCGCATGGTGTACCGCTGGTGATCGACAACACGGTGCCGAGCCCCTGCCTGTGCAACCCGATCCACCTGGGCGCCGACATCGTGGTGCACTCTGCCACCAAGTACCTCGGCGGCCATGGCACCACGCTGGCTGGCATCGTGGTCGAGAGTGGCAAGTTCCCGTGGGACAACGGCAAGTTTCCCGGCATGACCGAGCCCTCACCGGGCTACCACGGCGTCAAGTTCTACGAGACCTTCGGCGACTTCGGCTTCACGATGCGTTGCCGCATGGAGACCTTGCGCGTGTACGGCGCCGCGCTGTCGCCGATGAGTGCGTGGCAGGTGCTGCAGGGCGTGGAGACGCTGCCGCTGCGCATGGAGCGTCATTGCAGCAACGCGTTGGCGGTTGCGCAGCACCTGCG
>JBIODO010000166.1:0-8548 GCA_044445225.1 Burkholderiales bacterium | reverse complement strand
GCAACGCGCCCGGGCTCCGCGGGCTGTTGGCAAGTCTTATATAAGACTTACAATGACACCGAACTGCACGCCGTTGCACCGCCGGAGATCGATGTCATGCTCAATGCCTACCGCCAACACGCCGCCGAGCGCGCAGCGCTCGGCATCCCGCCGCTGCCGCTCGACGCGAAGCAGACCGCCGAAGTGATCGAGCTGATCCAGCAGCCGCCCCACGGTGAAGCCGCCTTCCTGCTCGAGCTGCTGGCGCAGCGCGTGCCGCCCGGCGTCGACGATGCGGCCAAGGTGAAGGCGTCGTTTCTGGCCGCGGTGGCACATGGCGACCTGTCGGTGGCGCTGATCTCCAAGCACAAGGCCACCGAGCTGCTCGGAACGATGGTCGGCGGCTACAACGTCAAGCCGCTGATCGACCTGCTCGATGACAACGATGTCGCGGCCACTGCCGCCGAAGGCCTGAAGAAGACGCTGCTGATGTTCGACTTCTTCCACGACGTGGCGCACAAGGCCAAGGCCGGCAACGCGAAGGCCCAGGAGGTGATCCGGTCGTGGGCCGACGCCGAATGGTTCACGTCGCGCCCGCAAGTGGCCCGGCAAGTCACCGTCACCGTGTTCAAGGTGCCGGGCGAGACCAACACCGACGACCTGTCACCAGCGCCCGATGCGTGGAGCCGGCCCGACATCCCGCTGCACTGCCTGGCGATGCTGAAGAACACACGCGCGGGCACAGCGTTCAAGCCTGAGGAAGATGGCAAGCGCGGCCCGATGCGCTTCATCGAAGACCTGAAGAAGAAGGGCCACGTCGTGGCCTACGTCGGCGACGTGGTCGGTACCGGCAGCTCGCGCAAGAGCGCTGCCAACAGCGTGATCTGGGCCACCGGGCAAGACATTCCGTTCGTGCCCAACAAGCGCTTCGGTGGCGTCACGCTGGGTGCCAAGATCGCGCCGATCTTCTTTAACACGCAGGAAGATTCCGGCGCGCTGCCGATCGAAGTGGACGTCTCCAGCCTCGAGACGGGCGACGTGATCGACGTGCTGCCCTACGACGGCAAGATCCTCAAGCACGGCGCGACCGTCGCCGAGTTCAAGCTCAAGAGCGACGTGCTGCTCGATGAGGTCCGTGCCGGCGGACGCATCAACCTGATCATCGGGCGCTCGCTCACCGCCAAGGCGCGCGAGTTCCTGGGCCTTGGTGCCTCGACTGCGTTCCGGTTGCCGCAGGCACCTCAGCACAGCAGCCGCGGCTACACGCTGGCGCAAAAGATGGTCGGCCGCGCCTGCGGCCTGCCCGAGAGCCAGGGCATGCGCCCCGGCACTTATTGCGAACCGAAGATGACCACGGTCGGCTCGCAGGACACCACCGGGCCGATGACACGCGACGAGTTGAAGGATCTCGCTTGCCTGGGCTTCAGCGCCGACCTGGTGATGCAGAGTTTCTGCCACACCGCGCCGTACCCCAAGCCGGTGGACATCAAGACGCACCGCGAGCTGCCCGCCTTCATGAGCAACCGCGGCGGTGTCTCGCTGCGCGTCGGCGACGGCGTGATCCATTCATGGCTCAATCGCCTGCTGCTGCCCGACACCTGCGGCACCGGCGCCGATTCGCACACGCGCTTTCCGATCGGGATCAGTTTTCCCGCCGGCTCTGGCCTGGTGGCGTTTGCCGCCGCCACCGGCGTGATGCCGCTGGACATGCCCGAGAGCGTGCTGGTGCGCTTCACCGGCAAGATGCAGCCGGGCATCACGCTGCGCGACCTGGTGCACGCGATTCCCCACGCGGCGATCCAGCAAGGCCTGCTGACGGTGGCCAAACAAGGCAAGAAGAACATCTTCTCCGGCCGCATCCTCGAGATCGAAGGCCTGCCCGACCTGAAGGTCGAGCAGGCGTTCGAATTGAGCGACGCCAGCGCCGAGCGTTCCGCCGCGGGCTGCACGGTCAAGCTCAACGCGGCGCCGATCATCGAATACCTGACGAGCAACGTCGTGCTGATGAAGCACATGATCGCCGACGGCTATGCCGACCGGCGCACGCTCGAGCGCCGCATCTTGTCGGTCGAGGCCTGGCTGGCCAAGCCGCAACTGCTGCAGGCCGACCGCGACGCCGAATACGCCGCAGTGATCGAGATCGACCTGAACCGGCTCAAGGAGCCGGTGCTGTGCTGCCCCAACGACCCCGACGATACCAAACTGTTGAGTGAAGTGGCCGGTGCCAAGATCGATGAGGTGTTCATCGGCTCGTGCATGACCAACATCGGACACTTTCGCGCCGCCAGCAAGCTGCTCGAGGGCCAACGCGACATCCCGGTCAAGCTGTGGGTGGCGCCGCCCACCAAGATGGACGCCGCCGAGCTGACCCGCGAGGGCCACTACGGCGTGTTCGGCAGCGCCGGCGCACGCACCGAGATGCCCGGATGCAGCCTGTGCATGGGCAACCAGGCGCAGGTGCGCGAGGGTGCCACGGTGGTCTCCACCAGCACGCGCAACTTCCCCAATCGGCTGGGCAAGAACACCAACGTCTACCTCGCATCGGCCGAGCTGGCGGCCATCGCCTCCAAGCTCGGGCGACTGCCCACGGTGGCCGAATACCACGCCGACATGGGCGTCATCAACGCCGACGCCGCCAAGGTCTACCGCTACATGAACTTCGATCAGATCGACGAGTACGTCGACGCGGCGAAGTCTGTCGCGGTCTGACCACCCGGCGCTGACACCTGCGCGACGCGCGGCACGGCCCGCCGGAGAATCCGGTGGGCCTTTTATTTGGCGTGTCCACGGACGCTGCCGCGCTGCCGTAGCATGGCCACGCTGCACACGAAAGGATCGATGCGATGAACGGTGCCGAGTCGCTGGTCGCCACGCTCGCCGCCAACGGCGTCGAGCTGTGCTTCACCAACCCCGGCACCTCGGAGATGCACTTCGTGGCCGCGCTCGACCGCATCGCGGGCCCGCGCTGCGTGCTCGGCTTGTTCGAAGGGGTCGTCACCGGCGCGGCCGACGGCTACTACCGCATGGCTGGCAAGCCCGCCGCGACACTCCTGCACCTGGGGCCGGGCCTCGGTAACGGCCTGGCCAACTTGCACAACGCGAAGAAGGCGTGCTCGGGCATCGTCAACATCGTCGGCGACCATGCGCGCGATCACGTGCGCATGGAGTCGCCATTGAAGAGCGACATCGAAGGCATCGCGCGCACGGTGTCGCACTGGGTCAAGACATCGGCCAGCGCGCGCGACGTGGCCGGCGACGGCGCACAGGCGATCGCCGCAACGCGCGACGGCGCGGTCGGCCGCATCGCCACCCTGGTGCTGCCGGCCGATACCGCGTGGAGCGCGGGGGGTGAAGCGGCACAGGCGCCGTCGCGCGAGCCGTTGTGCGCGCCCGATGCCGACGCGGTGCGCGGCGCCGCCAAGACGCTCAAGACGCTCGGTGAACGCGCGCTGCTGATGGTGGGCGCGGCCGGCGTGAGCGAACGCGCCGCTGCGCTGGCCGCCGCGATCGCGCGCAAGACCGGCTGCCGCGTGATGGCCGAGTTCTACAGCCCACGCACGCCGAGCGGCCGCGGCCGCACGCGCATCGATCGGCTGCCCTACGCGGTGGACGCCGCCGTTGACAAGCTCAAGGGCGCCGAGTGCCTGGTGCTGGCCGGTGCGAGCGATCCGATCTCGTTCTTTGCGTATCCCGGCAAGCCGAGTCGACTCAAGCCGCCGGGGTGCGGCACGCTGGTGCTGGCCGACGCACGTGACGACGTTCCCGCCGCATTGCAGGCGCTCGCCGACGAACTCGGCGCCGCGCCCGCCGCCGCCGCGCCAAACGCAGCGCCGGTGGCGATCGACGCGTTGCGCGCCGCCACCACGCTGGATGCCGACCTGATCGGCCACGCGCTGGTCGCGCTGCTGCCCGAGCAGACGGTGGTGGTCGACGAGGCCGTGACATCGGGGCGCGCGTTCGGCAACCGCTTCGCCGCGGCGGCGCCGCACGATTGGCTCACCGTGATGGGCGGCGCCATCGGCTTCGGGCTGCCGGCCGCGCTCGGCGCGGCGATCGCAGCGCCCGGCCGCCCCGTGCTCGCGCTCGAAGGCGACGGCAGTGCGATGTACACCGTGCAGGCGCTGTGGAGCATTGCGCGCGAGTCACTGCCGGTGGTGGTGATCGTGTTCGCCAATCGCGCCTACCGCATCCTGCAGGGCGAACTCAAGGGCGTTGGCGCGCAGGTGAGCGGCCCCAAGGCCACGCACATGCTGACGCTCGACCAGCCTGCGCTCGACTGGGTGGCGCTCGCGCGCGGCCACGGCGTGCCGGCGGCGAGCGTGCAGACGCCCGAGCAATTCGTGCGCGAGGTGCAGCGTGGCTTCGCCAGCCGCAGCCCCTACTTGATCGAGGCGCTGGTCTGAGGCGCCGGCCCGGCTGATGATGCCGGCAGCCGCAATTCACGCCACGATTGCGCGGCCAGCGCGAGCAGCAGCGCGCCGGCGGCCACCGGCACGGCGCTGAACAGCCACGACGCGCCCTGCGCGGCAGCGCCGCTCAACTCGCCGCTCCAGGTTCGCAGGTACATCAAGAACAACAGCAAGGCCATCCACACCCCGGCGCGCACAAGCGTCTGCGAGGCGTGCGTGAGCACCGCGGCCCCGGCCAGCAGAAACAGCGCCGACGCCACGAACACCACGGTGAACAGCGTCTCGAACAGCGGCGTCGCCGCGCCCCATGCGCCCTCGCCCAGGCGATACGGCAGCCAGGCGATGCACGCCAGACCGAGCACCAGCGCACTGATGCGTGCCCGTGCCGGTGCGCCGCCGTCGGGTTGGTTGTCACGCACGGTGCGGATCCACGGCAGCAGCAGCAGACACAGCAGTCCGGCGACGGCGTCGATCCACATCGTGTTCGGATAACCCAGCGCCTCGGCCGCGATGCCTTGCCAAGTGGACGAGTAGGCGATCGCCAGGTTCATCAGCGCCATGTAGGCGGTGAACTGCGTGGCCGCGACCGCCGGGTTGGTCACGTCCATGAAGATCGCCGAGCGGGTGCCGTACATCAGGCCCACCGCCACGCCATAGGTCAGCACGGCGATCCACAGCGCGAGCACCAGCGCGTCGGGCACCACCGGTCGATTGGCGGCGGTCTGCGACACCGGCATCACCCAGCCGTGCTGCTGCAGCACCATCGCCAGCCACGCCACCGGCACGCTCATCAGCGCGATGTACACCGCCAGCGTGCGGCGGCGGCCCAGGCGATCGGACAGGTACCCGCCCACCACCATGAACCCGGCCTGGATGATGCCCGACCATAAGTTCAGCGCGGCGACCTGGTTGTCGTCGAGGCCGAGTTCGACTGCCAGGTTCGATTGCAGCGCCAGACCGAGGCACATGGCGCCTCCAGGCAGCAGCGCGAACAGCAACCCCAGGAACGCGCCGCGGGTGCCGAGAAACGAGCGGAACGAAGCCACCGCGAAACCGCGCATCTCGCGCGCCGCCGTTTGCCAGCGCGACGGACCCAACTCGTGCCGGCGCGGCGATGGTGCCTCGCGCATCGGCAGCACGACGAACAGCGTGACGGCGAGGATGGCACCCGCGACGAAGAAAAACGTCGGCTGGAAGCCCGTGACGCCGGCCAGGAACAGCACACCCGCGCCGCCCGCCGCCTGCCCGATCGCGGCGCCGGCAAACATCAAGCCGTTGGCCAGCCCACGCTCGTGCTCGGCCAGCGTGTTGACCGCCAGCGCGTCGATGGCCACGTCCTGCATCGCGCCGAACGAGTTGTGCACCAGCAGCACGATGGTGAACAGCGCCAGTTGCTCGGGCAGCTTCAGCAGCACGGTGGACATCAGCGTCAGCGCCATCAGCACTTGCGTGGCGATGATCCAGCCGCGACGGTGCCCCAACCGCTCCGACGCGAAGACATCGATGAACGGCCCGAACGCCCACTTGAACGCCCACGGCAGGTAGAACGAGCCGACGAAGGCGCCGATCTGCGCCGGGCCCACGTCCTGCCGGCGCAGTTGCGTGGCCACCGCGATGGCGGCAAAGCCGAGCGGAATGCCCTCGGTCACGTAGAGGAAGAAGAAGGCCGCCAGGCGTCCGCGAGGCGATGCCAGCAGGTTGGGCAGTCGCATGGGGCGCGACTATGCCATCGCTCGCGCGCACCTCGGGCCGCACGTTTGCACGTGGGCGCGCACCTCAGGCCGTGCAGGTGCGGTTCTTGCCGCTTCGCTTGGCTTCGTACAGCGCTCGATCCGCGCGCTCGAGCGCTGCATCGAGCGCTTCGCCGGCGCGCAACGCGGTGACGCCGGCCGAGAAGGTGACGAACACTTCGCGGCCCTCGTGCATGAACAGGCTCGCACTCAACTGGCGCTGCAGCCGCGCCAGCAGCGCCTGCGCGTCGTCGCGCGTGGTGCCGGGCAACAGCACGACGAACTCCTCGCCGCCGAAGCGCGCCACGTGGTCCATCGGCCGCAGCGATTGCTTCACGGTCGTCGCCAGTGCCTTCAGCGCCTCGTCGCCGACGGTGTGGCCGAGCGAATCGTTGAGCTTCTTGAAGTTGTCGATGTCGATCAGCCCCACCGCCAGCGCGGCGCCCTCGCGTTGCGCGCGCGAGCTTTCGGCCTCGAAGGCCTGCAGCAGGCCGCGCCGGTTGGCCACCTGCGTGAGCGCGTCGGTCGACACCTCGTCGGACAGCCGGCGCAGCTCGCCCTCGAGCTCGCGCACGCGCTGCTCGAGCTCGGTGGCGCGCTCGTGTTCGCGGCTCAAGCGCTCGCGCGCACCGTCGACCACGACATGCACCGCGCGCGTCTCGGCAACCATCTCCTGCACCACGCCGGCCAGACCCTGCAACGAGTCGGCCTGCTCGATGGTCTGCGCGTAGCGCTGCACGTTGTCGCTGAAGCGCCCGGTGTGCTGGCCGAGATCGGCCAGTTCGGCCAGCATGTGCTGGATCATCGCCTTCAGGGCATCGCGCGCGCTCTCACGTTGCGCCCGCAGCTCGTGCTGGCGCGCCCGCGTGGCGGCCAGCAACTCGCCCGCCGCGTGCACGCCGCGCACGCTCAGGCCCTCGCCGAGCCGCTCGCGCAAGGCATCGCATTGGCCGCGCGCCCAGCTCTCGTCTTCGGCCAGCTCGCCGAGGCTGTCGGTCATCGAGCGGCACAGCAGGGTCAACTCGTCGAGCAGTTGGTGGCGGTGCGACAGGTGCGCTCGCGCTTGCTCGCACAGCACAGCGATCTCGTTCACCAGCGCGGCATCGGGCCCTTGCTCGACCAGGCGTTGCGCCGCCTCGGCCAACGCGTCCGCCAACGCCGCGGCGTCTGGCCGCTCGCGCGGCAGTGCGGCGGCCAGCGTGCTGCGCACCTCGTGCAGCACCGCTGTCCAGGCGCTGCCGGCATCCTGCGAGTGCACCGCAGCGTCGGCCATCGATGCCTGCGCTCCGTCGATGGCCGCGGCGGCGACATCTTGCCGCCCTACCGCCGAGCCATCACTCGGCCCATCGAGCGGCGCCAGGCCGCTCGGCTCGACGTCGGCTGCGGGCTTGTCATCGTCCCATGCATTCAGCAGTTGGCCCAGGCGCTGCTGCAGGCGCGCCGCATCGGAGCGGCTGCCGTCGAGCACACGCTGCAGGCTCTGCTTCTTGCGCGCGCTGGTCCAGTGACGGCCACCGCGGTCGAGACCTCGCGCCATGCGCTCGATCAGCATGGCCCATTCCGCCACCTGGCTGCTCGACCCCGCGTTCGCACGATCGAGCGAGCGCTGCAAGTCGTCGTAGCGGCCGTCGCACAACGCCGCGACGATCTCCTCGCGCTGCGCCTCGGGCCAGCGCGAGGCCAGACGCTCGAGCTGCGGTTTCGCACGCGCCGGCACGCCGGGCTCGGCCACCGGCTGCCCCGCCTCCTGCGCATACGCACGCGCAAAGTGCTCGGGCGTGGGTTCGAGTTGCTGACTGGCCAGGCGGCGCAGCGCGCCCTTGGCGATCTGCGCCGGCGTGGCGGTAGCGGTGGGTGCGGCGGCGCTCACGGCAACGTCGTCTAGGGTCTGTTCACACTACGGACGCCAGTGCGAGTGGGCCTGGCAGCGCTCAGCGGCCCAGCGTTTGCGCACGCGCCTCGTCGCCTTCGAGGGCACCGGCTTGTCCGATCCACGGTGCGCGGCGCGGCAAGATGGTGTTCCTCAGCCACGCTTCGAGGTCATCGGGCGGGATCGGCCGGCTGAACAGGAAGCCTTGCATGACGCCGCAGCCCAGGCGGTGCAGCACTTCCATCTGGCGCAGGTTCTCCACGCCTTCGGCCACCACGCGCAGGCCGAGCGAGCGGGCCAACGCGATGATCGCAGTGACCACCGCCGAGCTCTGCGGCGTGATGCCCAGGTCGCGCACGAACGAGCGGTCGATCTTCACCTCGGAGATCGGCAACGTCGTCAGGTAGGCGAGCGACGAATAGCCGGTGCCGAAGTCGTCGATCGAGATCTCGACGCCGATTTCGTTGAGTCGATGCAGCGACGGAATCACGTTCTGCAAATCGCGCATCAGGCCCGTCTCGGTGATTTCGAGCTGGATCGAACGATGCGGAATGCCGTAG
>JBIODO010000165.1:0-8585 GCA_044445225.1 Burkholderiales bacterium | reverse complement strand
TTCAGGTTGGAAACTAAGCATTTACCCTAAGCTTTCCTTTGTGCCGAAGCTTTCGGCGAGCACGCAAGAAGGAACTCCAAATGACCACCATCACCGTCAACACGGCCGGCAACGTTCAAGCGCCGCGGGGAGCCGCGTGGGCCGCGCAGGCAGCGGCGGCGCTGTTGCGCGCCATCGCCAAATGGGCCGCGCCGCGTAAGCCGACGGGCGCGCCGATCGTCGAAGTGGCGCAAGTGCGCGCACTGGCGCGCTTGTACTTGAACTCTGACCCCGGCTTCGCTGCCGATCTGTTCGCGGCGGCCGACCGGCACGAATCCGCGGGCGCCGGGCGCTGAAGCGCCTCGTGATCGCACCTGCGAACGCGGGGGATCGCGGTTGCCTCGCGTGATCGATTCGGCAGGCGCCGGAAACGACCGCCGCGACTGCGAATTCGTTCTCTGCGCGCGTGCGCCGGGATCTCTAGTCTTCAGTCACCGCGCCGATAGCGATTTCAGGAGGAAAGCACCATGAACACCGTGACCCAGGCCTTCGACTCGCGCTCGATGCCGCTGTCGGAACCGAGCACTGCGCCGAGCGCCTTCTCGTTGTGGCGCTGGCTGGGCGATCGCGCCACGGCCAAGGCGTCAGCGCGGCAAGAAGCCGACGCGCTGCGCGACCATGCGCACGAGCTGATGTCGATGGACCCGCGCTTCGCCAACGACCTGCGCGCCGCCGCCGACCAGCGCGAACAACGACACGACCGCTGAACCTCGGCGCCGCGAGATCACGAGCCGCTCGATCGAGCGGCTCGTTTGTTTATGCGATACGCCCCCTCGGGCGCGTGACCGATCACACGCCGAGGTAGCGGTGCCACAGGCCCGGGTCGGCCGCCAGAGCGGCAGAGCTGCCGCTCCAGGCGACGCGGCCTTTCTCGAGGATGACCTGGCGGTCTGCCAGGGCAATCAGCCGCTGCAGATACTTGTCGATCACCAGGATCGCCTGGCCCGCCGCGCGAAGCTGCGCGAGCGCACGCCAGATCTCTTCGCGCACCAGCGGCGCCAGCCCTTCGGTGGCCTCGTCGAGGATCAGCAGCCGCGGGTTGGTGACCAATGCGCGGCCGATGGCCAGCATCTGCTGCTCGCCGCCCGACAACTGCTGCGCCCAATGGTTGCTGCGCTCGGCCAGCCGAGGAAACAGCGCGAACACCCGTTGCGGTTGCCAGGGCGTCTCGCCTCGCGCATCGCGCCGCGTGAATGCGCTCAAGTGCTCTTGCACGCTCAGGTTGGCGAAGACCTGGCGACCCTCGGGCACCAGCGCGATGCCACGGCGGGCGATGCGATGCGCAGGCTCAGCCAGGATCGACTCGCCGCCGAAGCGCATCTCGCCGCCCGCTGCCGCGACGATGCCCATCACCGCGCGCACCAGCGTGGTCTTGCCCATGCCGTTGCGGCCGAGCAGCGCCACCACCTCACCGCTGCGCACCTGCAGGTCCACGCCATGCAGCACCAGCGCACTGCCATAGGCGGCACGCAAGCCGCGCACGTCAAGCAGGAACTCTCGCGGCAACGTCATTCTTGCCCCAGATAGGCGCCAATCACCAGCGCATCGCGCCGCACGTCGGCGGGCGCCGCGCTGGCGATGATGCGGCCACCAGCCAGCACCGACACCCGGTGGGCAAGGCGAAACACCGCATCGACGTCGTGCTCGATCAGCAACACCGTCGTATGCCGCGCGAGCTGCGCGATCAGTGCCTCCATGCGCGCCGATTCGTCGGGCCCCATGCCGGCCATCGGCTCGTCGAGCAGCACGAGGCGCGGCGCCGCGGCCACCGCCATGCCGACTTCGAGCGCGCGTCGTTGGCCGTGCGACAGGGTGTCGACGAGGGTATCGGCATGCTCTGCCAGCCCGAGTGCCGGCAACTGTGTGCGCGCGCGCTGCCACAACGAGCGATCGCGCCACAGCGGCCGCCACGCGCCCCAACTCGCCCCAGACGCCGCCTGCAGCGCCAGCGCCAGGTGCTCGAGCACCGTGAAGCTCTTGAACAGCCGCGTGATCTGGAACGACCGCGCCAGCCCGCTGCGCGCGCGCTGGTGCGCGCTCCAGGCCGTGATGTCGACACCGTCGAACACGATGACGCCGCTGTCGGGTGCCAGCTGACCTGCGAGTTGGGCCACCAGCGTGGTCTTGCCGGCGCCGTTGGGGCCGATCAGCGCATGCACCTCGCCGCGGCGCACCTGCAAGTCGACGCCATCGCTGGCGAGCACGCCGCCGAAGCGCTTGCTCAAGCGCCGCACTTCGAGCAGGGGGGGCGATGCCAACGAGGTCATCGCGGTTTGAGCGCGCCGCGCAGCAGACCGGCCAACCCCTGGCGCGCGAACAGCACGACGGCCAGCAACACCCAGCCGGTCCAGAACTCCCAGTGCGGCGTGTAGGCCGACAGCACCTCCTGCAGCAGCAGTAACGCCGCGGCGCCGATCACGCCGCCCCACAGCGACGCCACGCCGCCAAGAATCACCATCACCATCAGCGTGCCCGACTGCGTCCAGTGCAGCACATTGGGGCTTACGTAGCCCTGTTGATTCACCGACAGCGCGCCGGCAATGCCGGCCACCATGCCGGCGGCGACGAACACCAGCCAGCGCAGCTTGAAGGTGGCAAAGCCCAGCGCCTCGGCGCGCTGCTCGTCGTCGCGGATCGCCAGCACCGCGCGGCCCAGGCGCGAGGGGACGAAGCGCGACAGCGCATAGAGGCACGCCGCGAGCACCGCCAGCGCGAGGTAGTAGAACGTGGTGGCGTCTTTCAGATCGAGGTTCAAGCCGATGGCCGAGCGCGCGCGGATGTTCAAGCCCTCGTCGCCGCCATAACCCTTGATCGAGTTGGCCAGGTAGAACAACATCTGCGCGAAGGCCAGCGTGATCATGATGAAGTACACGCCACGCGTGCGCAGCGAGATGGCGCCGATCAGTGCGGCCGCGGCACCGGTGACCAGCAGCGTGGCCAACAAGTGCGCGGCGCCGTTGAGCACGCCTTCGCTGATCATCACGCCCGTCACATAGGCGCCCAGGCCGACGAACGCGGCGTGGCCAAACGAGACCATGCCGCCGTAACCGAGCACCAGGTTCAGACTGGTCGCCGCGATGGCGTAAACCAGCACGCGCCCCGCCATGCTGATGTAGAACGACGCACCAAAGGCCTGGGCGACCCAGGGCAGCGCCAGCGCGGCCGCGGCCACCAGCAGCAGCGCGGCCGGCTGGCGCCATCGCTGCAATTGTGCGGTCGGGTCGCTCACTGAAATTCAGGCCCGAGTGGGGAACAGGCCCTGCGGCTTGACTGCCAGCACCACCGCCATGAACACGTACACCGCGATCGAAGCGATCGCCGGCCCCGCGGCGCTGGCCCATTGCGGCGGCAGAAATTCGCGCAGCACGTGCTGCAACAACGTGCGACCCAGCGTGTCGACGCAGCCCACCAGGATCGAGCCGATCAGCGCGCCGCGGATCGAACCGATGCCGCCGATCACGATCACCACGAAGGCGAGGATCAGGATGTTCTCGCCCATGCCCACCTGCACGGCCAATAGCGGCCCCAGCAACGCGCCGGCCACCGCGCACAGCCCGGCCCCGATGCCGAACACCACGGTGAACAGCCGCTTGACGTCGATGCCCATCGCCTCGGTCATCACGCGGTTGGAGGCACCGGCGCGCACCAGCGCACCCAGGCGTGTCTTGGCCACCAGCGCGTACATCAGAACCGCGATCACGAGCCCCACCGCGAGGATCAACAGCCGGTAGGCCGGATAGCTCAAGCCCGGCAGCAGCTGCACCGGGCCGGCCAGCGCGTCGGGCGCCGACAGCGGCAGGTCGGTGCCGAACACCATCTTGACGCCGTCGTTCAGGATCAGGATCAGCGCAAACGTCGCCAGCACTTGTGAGAGGTGGTCGCGCGCGTACAGCGTACGCAGCAGCGTGGCCTCCAGCAGCATGCCGAACAGCGCAGTCAGAGCGATCGCACCGAGCACGCCGAGCACGAACGAGCCCGTCAGCGCCACCAGCCAGGCGGCGATGAACGCACCCACCATGTACAGCGAGCCGTGCGCCAGGTTGATCATGTCCATCACGCCGAACACCAGCGTGAGGCCGGCGGCCAGCAGGAACAGCATCAGGCCGAACTGCAACCCGTTGAGCAGTTGCTCGACGACGAGGAGCGTGGGCATGCGCGCGCTGCCCGCGGGGCCGGTCAGGGCTTCATCGGGCACGCACCGACGTAGGCATCGCCATGGTCCTTCAGGATCGGCGTGCTGAACGACTTGTTGATGAGACCGCCCTTGCCGTCGGAGCCCACGGTGCGCACGTAGTAGTTCTGGATCGGGTACTGGTTGGTGTTGAACTTGAACGGTCCGCGCACCGAGTCGAAGCGCGCGGCCTTCAAGGCCTTGCGCAGGCCCTCGCGGTCGTCGAGCTTGCCTTTGACGTCGCGCACCGCCGCGTTGATCAGCTGCGCATCGTCGTAGCCCTGCGAGGCGTACAGCGTCGGGATGCGCTTGTATTCCTTCTCGAACTCGGCCATGAATTTCTGGTTGGCCGCGTTGGCGAAATCGGGCGACCAGTGCGCGGTGTTGAACAGGCCTGACATCGCCGGGCCCACCGGGTTGATCACGTCCTGGTCGGCCGAGAAGCCCGGCAGCACGAGCTGGATGTCCTTGCCCAGGCCGGCCCCGACGAACTGCTTGATGAAGTTGATGCCCATGCCGCCGGGCAGGAAGATGTACAGCGCCTGCGGCTTGGCTGCGCGCACCTCGGCGAGCTCGGCCGCATAGTCGAGCTGGCCCAGCTTGGTGTAGTTCTCGCCGACCACCTGGCCCTTGAACATGCGCTTGAAGCCGGCCAGCGAATCCTTGCCGGCCTGGTAGTTGGGCGCGATCAGGTACACGCTCTTCAGGTCGCGCTCGTTGGCGAACTGGCCCGCCGCCTCGTGGTAGGCATCGTTGGGCCAGCTCACCGCGTAGAACAGCGGGTTGCAATCCTTGCCCGCCATCGACGACGGCGCGGCGTTGGGGCTGATGTAGATGGTGTTGTTGTCCAGCGCCTCGGGCAGCGCGGCCAGCATGATGTTGGAGAACACCACGCCGGTCATGAAGTCGACGTGGTCGCGCTTGACGTTCTTCTCGAACAGCTGCTTGGCGACGTCGGGCTTGAACTGGTCGTCGCTGACCAGCACCTCGGCCGGCAAGCCACCGAGCTTGCCGCCGTTCAGCTTGACCGCCAGCAAGAAGCCGTCTCGGATGTCGACGCCCAGCGCCGACGACGGCCCCGACAGCGTGCTGACGAAGCCGATTTTCACCTTGTCGGCGGCCAGCGCGCCGGCGCACATGCCCGTGACGAGCAACGCCGCAGCGCCCAGGCGAACGGCAGATTGAACAAACAACAATGCCATGGTGTCGAGCCCTTCTGTTCTCAAACCCAGATCTGGATCACGTAGTCGAACGGCGCCTGCGCGTTGAACAGGTCCACGCGTTGCAGCTGGATCCTCAACCGGCCGTCGGGTGCGCGTTGCAGCGTGTGGTGGTAGCGGCCGCCGAAGTGGCGGATCGAATCGCGCCGCAGCTCCATCATGTGAAAGCGCGAGCGCACGGTGATGCGGTCGCCCTGCGCCGACTCGAGCGCGACGTGGCTGACGATGTGGTTGGTCTCCCACAGCGGCGCCTGTGACCACGCGTTGGGGTGCGTGACGCGGCCCTTGCGGATTTCCATCATCAGCTTGTCTTCGATGAAGATCGACGGCGAGCTCTCCCATTCGGTCTGCTCGGCGCGCGCGGGCATCCAGTAGATGCCGTCGTCGGCGAACAGGTCCATCCACGCTTGCCACTGCTTGGCGTCGAGCAGTTCGGCTTGGGCGAACAGCAGCTGTTCGACCTCGCGCTGCAGGTCGCCGCCGGCCGACGTGGCCAACATCGCCGCGGGCAACTCGCCCGCCTTGTGCGGCATGCGCGGCGAATGGGTCGGCTCGATCGATTGCGCGCCGGTGGGCCCGCGCGCGGTGTCGCCGGCAATCACCACATCTTGATCGAGCAGGTGCCGCATGTCGGGCCCTGCGCTCGGGATCGCGCGATCCGACGGCGCGCCCATCACGCCGCCTCCTGCATGTAGCGCGACCACGCAGCGAACTGGCTGCGCATCACGACCTCGGAGGTGCCGTGGTTGCTGTAGGCCACGCCGTTGTCGAAGCGGTCGCGGCCGTGGTCGCGGTGGAAGCTGACCCAATCACCGCCGTCGGACTGCAGGCCCCACTGGCCCTTGGTCCAGTTCTCCAGGTCGTCGGCGTTGATCATCGTCGCCGGCGAGTTGACCAGGTTGTAGTACCACAGGCTCCTGCGGTAGATCGCCTCGGGCGCACCCTTCAACCGGAAGTGCCAGATCTCCGACAGCGTCTTGTCGGGCGAGATCGGTCGCAGGCAGCGCAGTTGCTGCAGCGGCGACTGCACCGACAGGTACGGGTACACCAGCACGTGGTGGATGCTGCGCGACAGGTACTCCTCGGCCTTCTGCTCGCCGTACGCTTGCTTCAGCAGCGCCTCGTGCTCCAGCGTGTCCTTGTCCTGCGGGCGCAGCCCCATGTAGGCCTTGAGGATGCCGTGGCCCTGCGGGTAGTTGATGGTCTGCACGCTGTCCCACTGCTCGAAGCTCGATGCGAAGGCCGACAGGTAGTGGTAGTACAGCGGCACCGATTCCTTCTGCTCCTTCAGGCGCCGCTCGACGCGGCCGGCGGCGATGCCGGTGCTCTGGTGGGTGACCGATGGGTGCAATGCATCGAGCTGGTTCTCCATGAAGAACTTCCAGTTCGACTGCTGGATTACGCGGTGGCACACCGGCACGATCTCGACCTCGCCCACCGGCGAGCGATCGCACATGTCGTCGAACGCCACCTTGGCTTCGCCGAGAAACTCCATCAACGACGGACCCTCGGAGGCCAGGCTGGCGAACACGAATCCGCGATAGCTACCCACGCGTGCGGCGCGCTTCATGTTGCAGTCGGGGTTGCTGCGGTCCATGCGCGTGCCCTCGTAGCCGCGCGCCAGCGGGATCGCGCGCACCTTGCCGTCGAGGTGGTAGCTCCACGCGTGGTACGAGCAGACGAACGCGTCGCCGGTGTTGCCCTGCAGGTTGCCCACCAGTTGCACGCCGCGGTGCGCGCAGCGGTTGTGCAGCACGTGGATGGCGCGGTCGGCACCACGCACCATCACCATCGGCTGGCGGCCGATGGTCACCGCGACGTAGTCGCCCGCGTTCGGAATCTGCGACTCGTGCCCGCAATACACCCACACGCGCTCGAAGATGCGCGCCATTTCGCGGTCGAAGATCTGCTGGTCGGTGTACACGCTCTTGTGCACCCGATCCGGCTCCACCAATGCCTTGACGTCCACGCTGCACCCCAACTGCCATTCGGGCCCGTGCCCACTGCGGCACCGTACTCGATGCCCCGGGGCTTGAGTATCCGCGAGGCCCCTTAGTCGTCTTGTGTCCGGCCGCGCGGGCTGCGGTCGGCGTCAGTCGTGCTTGATCGCGATCGTCTTCAGCGTGGAGAAACCGTACAGCGCCTCGAAGCCCTTTTCGCGGCCATGGCCCGATTGCTTGACGCCCCCGAACGGCAACTCCACACCGCCGCCGGCGCCGTAGTTGTTGATGAACACCTGGCCGCACTTCAGGCGCCGCGCCACGCGCAGCGCGCGGCCGCCGTCGCGCGTCCAGACGCCCGCCACCAGACCGAACGGCGTGCCGTTGGCCTGCGCGATGGCGTCGGCCTCGCCGTCGAAGGAGATCACCACCTGCACCGGGCCGAAGATCTCTTCCTGCGCCAGGCGGTGGTCGTTGCGCACCGGCGCCAGCAGCGTCGGCGCCACGTAGCAGCCGTTGCGCGGCAGGTCGCTCGGCAGCGTGGCCTGCGCCGCCACGTGCAGGCCGCTGTCGCGCGCCGCGCTGAGATAACTTTGCACCAGCTCGCGCTGGCGCGGCGAGATCAACGGGCCCACGTCGGGGTCGTTGATCGCCGGGCCGACGACCAGCTTCTTGTAGCGCTCGGCCATGCGCTCGACCACGTCGTCGAAGATGCTGGCCTCGACCAGGATGCGCGACGCCGCCGAGCAGGATTGCCCGGCGTTCTGCACGCCGGCGTTGACCAGGAAGGGCAGCGCCGCATCGAGGTCGGCGTCGGCGAACACGATCTGCGGGCTCTTGCCGCCGAGCTCGAGCGTCACCGGCACCGTGTTCCTGGCTGCCGCCGCCTGCACCTGCTGGCCCACTGCCACCGAGCCGGTGAACGACAGATGCTGCACGCCATGGTGGCGCGCCAGCGCGACGCCGGCTTCTTCGCCGAGTCCGGGCACCACGTTCAGCGCGCCGGCCGGCAGGCCGCAGTCGTGCGCGATGCGCGCGAACGCCAATGCGGTGAGGCACGCTTCTTCGGCGGGTTTCAGCACGCAGGCGTTGCCCATCGCCAGCGCCGCGCCCACCGAGCGGCCGATGATCTGCATCGGGTAGTTCCACGGCACGATGTGGCCGGTGACGCCGTGCGGCTCGCGCAGCGTGAGCGCGGTGTAGCCCGGCGTGAAG
>JBIODO010000164.1:0-8644 GCA_044445225.1 Burkholderiales bacterium | reverse complement strand
CGCGAAGGCCATCGGCCTGGGCGCGGCGGGTGGGGTCGGTGATCGGAATGCCCGGCAAGCCGTAGACGGTGTCGAGGCCGTTGAGCTTCAGCGCTTCGATGACGAGCTGGAAGCCATCGATCGTTTGCGCGGTGGCTTCCGTGCTGCTGGCCGGCGACAACGCGGGACGGTTTTCGGTGGTGACAGCCATGGCTTGTGTCTCCGGTCTGTGTTATTGCACGTGCATCGAATGGGGGAAAATCATCATAGTTTCAGCGCCTTGGCGCCTCGATTGACCGTGGTCAATTATCCGAAAACGCACGCATCACAACGGCCTGCGGTCGCTGACCACAGCGAGCGCAACGTCATTCGATTGCAGCTGGCGCAGAACATCGTGCTCAAGCTGCTGCCCAAGCCGGCGCTGGCGGAGCTCGAGCCCCAGCTGGTGGTGCAGGATTGCGCCAAGGGCGACTGCCTGGTGCAGCAAGGCGACCACGACATGGCGCAGTGCTTCATCCTCGACGGCATCGTCAAGCGCGTGGTGGCCAGCCCGAGCGCCAAGGAGATGATCCTGCGCTTTGCCGCCGAGCGCGACATCGAAACCAGTTACGCGGCCTGGCGGCTGCACACACCGGCGCCCTACAGCATCATCACGGTCACCAAGGCGCGCGTGGCCACGTTGCCGCTGCCCGATTGGGTGGTGTTCATGAATCGCTACCCGGAGCTGAAGCAGGCGTTCGAGTACCAGGTGATGAGCCTGATGAGCGAGGTGATGGCGCATACGATCACGTTGCATCTGCTCGACGCACCTGGCCGCGTGCATCGCTTCATGCGCAAGCATCTCGAGCTGGCCGAACGGCTGCCGAAGAAAGAGCTGGCGGCCTACCTGAACATCTCGCCCGAAACGCTGTCGCGGTTGAAGCAGCGAGGGAAGATCTAGCCTCAGCCGCGCTCGTGGTTGCCCGCCGCTGCTGAGTGCGAGCCGGCGAGCATGCCCTTGAGCAATTGCAGCCCTCGCCCCAGCAACGGCCACACCAGCAGCAGCAGCGCCAGCGAGGTGATCGAGCCGACCAGCCAGTTGGACCACAGGATCGTCAGCGTGCCCTGCGACAGCAGCATCGACTGGCGGAACGAATCCTCGGCACGATCGCCCAGCACCACGGCCAGCACCAGCGGCGCCAGCGGGTAGTCGAGCTTCTTGAAGACGTAGCCGATGACGCCAAAGCCGAGCATGTACCAGACGTCGAGCATCGCGCTGTGCACGGTGTAGGCGCCGATCGCGCAGATCGCGATGATGACCGGCGCGATGATCGCGAACGGCACGCGCAGGATCGATGCGAAAAGCGGCACGGTGGTCAGCACCACGATCAGGCCAGCGAGGTTGCCCAGGTACATGCTGGCGATCAGGCCCCAGACGAAGTCCTTCTGTTCGACGAACAGCAGAGGCCCCGGCTGCAAACCCCAGATCAGCAGGCCGCCCAGCAGCACCGCGGCGGTGGGCGAGCCGGGGATGCCGAGCGCGAGCATCGGCAGCAGCGCACTGGTGCCGGCGGCGTGCGCCGCCGTCTCGGGCGCGATCACGCCCTCGATCTCACCCCTGCCGAAGTTGGGGCCGCGCGGCGACATCTTCTTGGCCATGCCGTAGCTCATGAACGACGCCGGTGTCGCGCCGCCCGGCGTGATGCCCATCCAGATGCCGATCAGCGTGCTTCGGACCGAAGTCATCCAGTACTTGGGCAGCTTCTTCCATGTTTCGAGCACGACCTTTGGATTGATGCGCGCCGCCTTGCCCGAGAAGTTGAGGCCCTCTTCCATCGACAGCAGGATCTCGCCGATGCCGAACAAGCCGATCACCGCGATCAGGAAGTCAAAGCCGCGCATCAGGTCAGGGATGCCGAAGGTCAAGCGCAACTGGCCGGTCACGGTGTCCATGCCGACCGCAGCCAGCGCGAAGCCGAGCATCATCGACGCCAGGATCTTCATCGGCGAGCCCTTGCCCATGCCGACGAAGCTGCAGAACGTGAGCAGGTACACCGCGAAGAACTCCGGCGGCCCGAACTTGAGCGCGAACTTGGCCACCAGCGGTGCCAGGAAGGTGATCATCAGCACCGCAACGAGGGCGCCGACGAACGACGAGGTGAACGCCGCGGTCAGCGCCTCGCCGGCGCGCCCCTGCTGCGCCATCGGATAGCCGTCGAAGGTGGTGGCAACCGACCACGGCTCGCCCGGGATGTTGAACAGGATCGACGTGATGGCGCCGCCGAACAGCGCGCCCCAGTAGATGCACGACAGCAGGATGATCGCCGAGGTCGGCGGCATCGAGAACGTCAGCGGCAGCAAGATCGCCACCCCGTTGGCGCCACCGAGGCCGGGCAGCACGCCGATGATCACGCCCAGGACGATGCCGACCATCATCAGCATCAGATTGAATGGGCTCAGCACGACGGCGAAGCCGTGGAACAGCGCTGCGATCTCGGTCATGGTTCCAGCCTCCGCCGAGCCGCCTCAAGGAGGCTGGCGCCCTCTCGGAGGGCAGCGAACGAAGTGAGCGTGGGAGCTGTCATCAGTAGCCGAGAAAGTGAAGTGGCTCGAGCGTGCCCTTGAACAGCGGCACCTTGAACCAGACCTCGAACATCAGGAACGTCACCGCCATCACCGCGAACCCGATGCCGACGCTGCGGGCCCATCCGTAGTGCCCCACCCACACCATGAAGCCGGCGATGAACAGGAACGAGGCGACGTACAACCCCAGAAACTGAGCCGCCAGCACGAAGGCCAGCGACGGCAGCAGCACTGTGAACACCAGCCTCAATTGCGCGTGGCTGACGAACACGCTGTCGTCGCGGCGGCCAGCCACAAGCGTGCGTGCCGCGACCATCGCACTGGCCACGCACACCAGCACGCCGATGTAGAAGGGAAAGTAGCCGGCGCCGGGGCCATCGTCTTGCCAGCCGGCGCCCAGCTGCCAACTCTTGAACGCGAACACCGCCCCGAACAGCAGCAGCGCCAGCGACACGAAGAGCTCGACCTTCCAGGTGGCCACGCCCTCTTCAGGTTGGCTGTCGGTGACGTTGGATTCCATGGCGCAACGGGCAGTCGTTGATGATTCGGCGTGACCGTTCAACAACCGCCGGACGCGTGCGCGGCGGCTGGTTGGCGGCACGGGGGTATGTCGTGGGCGGCGCTACTTGGCCAGGAAGCCGGCTTCCTTCATCAGGAACAGGTGCATCGCCTCGTTCTTCTCGAGCCACTTGACGTAGTCGGCACCGGTCATGAATGAATCATTGAATGCGCCGAGCTTGATGAAGTCCTTCCAGTCGGGCGTTTCGCGCACCTTCTTCAGCAGATCGACGTAGAAGGCCACCTGGTCTGGCGTGGCGCCGCCGGTCATGAAGATGCCGCGCAGCATCAGGTAGTCCGTGGGCACGCCGGCCTCCTTGCAGGTCGGGATGTCGTACCACGACTTGCCGGCGGCCAGCGGCTCCTTGTAGGGCATGCGCTGGTCGTCGAACACGCACAGCGGGCGCAGTTGGCCGGCTCGCCATTGCGCAACCGCCTCGATCGGGTTGTTGACGGTGGAGTCGATGTGCTTGCCGGTCAACTGCACGGCGACGTCACCCCCGCCCTTGAACGGCACGTAGATGAACTTGGTGCCGGTGGCCTTTTCCAGGCTCACGGTGAGGATCTGGTCTTCCTGCTTGGAGCCGGTGCCGCCCATCTTCATTTTCAGCGGGCCGGCGGCCTTGACCGCATCGACGTACTGCTTGGCGGTCTGGTACGGCGTATCGGCGTTGACCCACAGCACGAACTGGTCGAGCGCCATCATCGCCACCGGCGTCATGTCGCGCCAGTTGAACGGCACACCGGTGGCCAGCGGCGTGGTGAACAGGTTCGACAGCGTGATGACGATCTTGTGCGGGTCGCCCTTGGCGCCCTTGACGTCGAGAAAGCCCTCGGCGCCCGCGCCGCCCGACTTGTTGACCACGATCAGCGGCTGCTTCATGAGCTGGTGCTTGGCGACGATGCCCTGGATCAGGCGCGCCATCTGGTCGGCACCACCGCCGGTGCCGGCAGGCACGATGAACTCGACCGGCTTTTCGGGCACCCAGGCGGCCCGCACGGGTGCGGCAATGACCACCAGTGCGGCAGCGGCTATCGTGGCCGCTTGCGAAACATAACCGCGCACCGCGGCCGAGGTGAGGTTGCTGGTCATTGGCTCTCGTCTCCGTCGTTGTGAGGCACAGCCGCAACGATAGCGTGCCTGGCGGCCGATCGCCATGCGCTTGGCTTCAGCGAGCGGCGTCCTTCGTGCCTTGAATATGCTCGCCGGATTCGTCCAAAACCCTCTTGACCGCAGTCAATTTTTCGCCGGCGCCTCCCCGCGCCGCGCGCGTGCCCCGCAGGTGCGTTGCGGGAAACTACCGAGCCCTCGGCGCACTCAGCTCGCGACGCGTGGTCTCCACCGCATCGACCAGGCAGTCGATCGCGTAGGCGCGCAGCAGATGCGGGCGGTGGCGCTGGACGAACGAGCGCACGGGCTGGCCGCCGTCGGCCAGCAGCTCGCGATAGGTGGCGGCATCCCAATGCCAGTCGATTTCCATTTCGGAAAATGCGCAGTTGTAGGCGTTGCGCGCCGCCTCGTCGTCGGCGCTCAGCGTGGTGGTGGTGACGGCGATGCCCATGGTGTGTGCCCCTTTGGGCTGCCATGCTAGGCACCGCGACCTATTAATGAAACTGAAAGTTTTTGATGGTTCGCATAAGTCAGGCTTGATGGCAAAGTGGGCAGCGCGATGAAGCATGCAACGCTGCGCCAGCTCAAGGTGTTCGAAACCGCCGCGCGACACCTGAACTTCTCTCGAGCCGCCCAAGAGCTGCACCTCACGCAGCCGGCGGTGTCCACGCAGATTAAGCTGCTACAGCAGCACGCCGGGCTGGCCCTGTTCGAGCAGCTCGGCAAGAAGGTCTATCTGACGCCCGCCGGCACCGAACTGCTGCGCTACAGCCGCGCGATCATCGAGCTGTTTCGCCAGGCCGGCGAGGCGATGGCCACGCGCCAGGGCGTGTCGGGCGGCACGCTCAACGTGGCGGTGATCAGCGCCGGCGACTATTTCTTCCCGCAGCTGCTGGCCGAGTTCTCGCGCGGTGCGCCGGGCGTCAAGCTCAATCTGGGCGTGTTCAACCGCCAGCAGCTGCTGCAGCAACTGGCCGACAACCTCACCGACCTGGCGATCATGGTGCGCCCACCGCGCGAGCTCGACACCGTCAACGAGCCGTTCGCGCCCCACCCTTACGTGATCGTCGCGCGGCCCGACCACCCGCTGGCGCAACGCCGGCGCGTGCCGGTGAGCGCGTTGCTGCACGAGCCCTGGCTCACACGAGAGCGCGGCTCCGACACCTGGAACTCGATGGAAGACGGTTTCGGCGCGCAGCTGGCCAAGCTGAACGTCGCGATGGAGATCCGCTCCACCGAGACCATCAAGCAGGCGGTGATTGCCGGCATGGGGATCAGCTTCCTGTCGGCCCACACCATCGGCCGCGAACTCGAAATGGGCCAGCTCGCCGTGCTCGACGTGGCCGGCTTTCCACTGCGGCTGCAGTGGTACGTGGTGCATTTGAGGCAGAAAGTGCTGGCGCCAGTCGCATTCGCATTCAAGGCCTTTCTGCTCGCGCGGGGCGCGCAGCTGATCGGTCAAGTCACGGCGCCTCACACGCCGGGTGCGCGGCGGCGTTGACGTTGCTCGACTCGGTCACAATCCGCCTCGTGGCGCACCAAGCAAGACATGCCATGCAAGGCTGGGCACGGGGCGATACCGCGCAGGTGCATTGCGTCGGAGGCGCGGCCCGTTGAAACAGGTGGTGTTGGGGTTCCTGATCTGGTTGGTGTATCGCCCGCTGTCGTTCACGTGGCGCATCACCTGCCGTGAGCCGCAGCTCATGCACGATGCGCTGCACGAACGCCAACCCTTCATCCTGGCGCACTGGCATGGCGATCTGTTCGCACTGGCGGCTCTGGTCAAGCGCTACCGGCTGGTCACCATCGCCTCGCGCAGCAAAGACGGACGCATCATGGGCACGCTGTTGCGGCTGCTGGGCGCACGCGTCAGCGAGGGCTCGTCGAGCAAGGGCGGCGCCGCGGCGCTCAAGGGCCTGATCCGCTTGATGCGCGAGGGCTACAACTGCAGCTTCGCGGTCGATGGGCCGCGCGGTCCGATCTACAAGCTCAAGCCGGGCGTGCTCGAAACGTCGCGCGTGGTGCACTGCCCGATCTACTACGCCAGCGTCAGCTGCGATCGCGCGTTCCACTGGCACCGCTCGTGGGACCGCACCTACGTTCCCAAGCCGTTTGCCCGCATCGACGTGCAGTGGCGCGGCCCGCTGCCGGCGGTGGGCCGCCACGATGACGCGCGCGACCCGCTGGTGCTGGCGCGGCTGGAGGAGCTGATGTTGCAGGCCAAACGCGACGGTCACGTGCCCGGCCAGCAGGAGCTCCCTTGAAGAGCATCCAGCGTGGCGCAGGTCAGGCGGCGCCGAGCGCCGACATGCATACCTACCAGGTGGTCACCAACTCGATCGCCGACATGGTCAGCGTGGTCGGCGCAGACGAGGTCTACCGCCTGGTCAATGACGCCTGGTGCCGCCAGACTGGCCTGGCACGCGAGCGCGTGATCGGCCGCAGCGTCAGCGAGGTGCTGCCGGCATCGATCACGCACGAGCGGCGCCGCGCGCTGGCCGAGTGCCTGCGCACGCAACGCGTCGGCGTGCTGCGCGACGTGCACCACCGCCCGGGCGCGCCGCCACAGTACCTGCAGACCACCTACTCGCCGTTTGCCGAGCCGGTGCAAGGCGTGCTGTGCGTGGTGCTCGTGACGCGCGACGTCACCGCCGAGGAGGAGGCGTTGCGCGCCTTGCGCGAGGGCCAGGCACAGACACGCGCGTTGCTCGACGCGTTTCCGGGCTTCATCGCGGCAGCCGACGACGAGCACCGCTACAGCTACGTCAACCAGCGGCTGGCCCAGTTGCTGGGCCGGCGGGCCGACGACATCGTGGGCCGTCTCGCCGCCGACGTGCTCGGCCACGAGGAGCTCGCGCTGCACCTGCCCCACATCGAGCGCGCGCTGGCGGGCGAAGTGCCGGTGAGCGAGCGCCACTTTCCGGCCACGGCCGAACGGCCGCGCCTGGACCTCGAGGTGCGCCACATCGCCGGGCCCGTGCTGCCCGACGGCCGGCGCAGCTACTACGTGTTCGGCATCGACATCACCGAGCGCAAGCTCGCGCAGGAGGCGCTCACCGCGGCCAAGGACGAGGCCGAGCGCGCCAATCGCGCCAAGTCGCGCTTCATGTCGATGATGTCGCACGAGCTGCGCACGCCGATGAACGCGATCCTGGGCTTCAGCCAGCTGCTGATGTCAGACACCGCTCACCCGCTGACGGCCGAGCAGCGGCAGCACGCCGAAGAGATCCTGCGCGGCGGCCGCCATTTGCTGCGCCTGATCAACGATGTGCTCGATCTGGGCCGCATCGAATCGGGCCGCCTGGCGATGGCGCTCGCGCCGGTGCCGTTGCTGCCGTTGATCGAGGATTGCCTGGCGCTGATGGCGCCACTGGCGCAAGAGCGTCCGGTGCAGCTGCAGCTGGCCGATCGCGGCCCGCTCGAGTGCACCGTGCGCGCCGACCCGCTGCGCCTGAAGCAGGTGCTGCTCAACTTGCTGGGCAACGCCATCAAGTACAACCGCCGCGACGGCCAGGTCACCGTGCAGGGCGCGGCCAATGAGCGGTCCGTGGAGGTGCGCATCGTCGACACCGGCATCGGCCTGACGGCCGACCAGCGCCAGCGCCTGTTCGTCGCCTTCGAGCGCTTGAACGCACGGCAAAGCGGCGTCGAAGGCACGGGCATCGGCCTGGCGCTGAGCCGCCAGCTGATGCTCGCGATGGGCGGCGAGATCGGCGCCGACAGCGTGCTCGACGTCGGCAGCACGTTCTGGATCCGCCTGCCGCGCGCCACGCACGCTGCGCAGGGCGCGACGCAGTGGCCGGCCGCCGCCCCATCGGCACCAGCGTCGTCGGCGCGGCGCCAGCGAGTGCTGTATGTCGAAGACAACCCGGTCAATGCGTTGCTGATGCGCGCGATGCTGGCCCGCTTGCCTGACGTCCATCTCGAGTGCGCCGAAGAGCCGCTGCGGGCGATCGAACTGGCGCGCACGCTGCGGCCGCAATTGCTGCTGCTGGACGTCGAGCTGCCCGGCATCGACGGCCTGGAGCTGCTGCAGCGGCTGCGCACCGACGAATCGATGCGAACGATCCCGGCCATCGCGGTGAGTGCCGGCGCGATGCCGGGCGACATTCGCAAAGCGCTGGATGCAGGATTCGCGGCCTACCTGACCAAGCCGCTGGAGCTCGGCGAACTGCTGCAGGCCGTGCGCAGCCATCTGCCGCAAGGGCCCACCCCCGAAGCGACCTAGCGGCCGCTTCCCCCTCTCGGGGGCTGAGCCCGGACACGGAAGGTCCGGGGACCTTTCGTGCCTGGCGAAGAGCCGGGCCATTGGCCCGGCGCGGCCTGCAAGGCACACCAGCGGACCGGCAAAGCCGGATCCGCGGTGTTCGCCTGGAAACTCCATCGCACCTCAGGCCGGTTGAAGTGCACGACGCCGCGTGCGCTGCAGCAGTG
>JBIODO010000163.1:0-8675 GCA_044445225.1 Burkholderiales bacterium | reverse complement strand
TGCTGCGCAATCCTGCAGACAAAGCGCGCGCGTGGGCCGATCTGTGCCTGGCAGCAGCGCAACTGTCCACTTGAGCCCGATATCATCCGAGCGCCACGGCGCCACCGACGAAGTGCCGCCAATCCGGGAGACGAGCGCCATGCCAGCACGACCAGCGAGCGACGCCTCGTGGGAGGCTTTGCCCCTTCCTGCGATGGAGCTCGACGCGCAGGGCGTCGTGCAGCGTGCCAACGAGGCGTGCCGTGCGCTTGGGCCCGAAGTCACAGAAGGCCGCTGCTGGCTGGACACCCTGGGTGCGGCGATGCAGGCGCGGTTGCGCGCCCGGCTGGTGGCTCAGCGCGACTTCGCGCTCGAGCTGCAGCAAGGCAACGGCTCGCCCGCCTGGTTCGAGTTGAGCGCGCGCTGGCTGCAAGGCGCACAACGCTACACCTGCGTGCTGCGCGATGCCACTGCCGAGCGCCTGGCCGAGCGCGAAGCGCGCGCCGAAGCGCAGCGCTTCTCGCTGTTGGCCGACAGCGTGCCGGCACTGATCGCCTACTACGAGGCAGTGCACCTGAGCTGCGCCTACGCCAACAAGCAGTACGCGAAGGCGTTCGGCCTCGACCCGGAGTCGATCATCGGCCGCACCTTTGCCGAGGTGGTGGGGGCGCAGGCGGCCGACGAGATCCAGCCACACGTCGAGCGGCTGCTCAAGCACAACGAAGCCGCCTCCTACGAGCGCAAGATGCCCGGGCCCGACGGTGCGCCGCGCTGGATCGAGGTCAGCCTGGTGCCGCATTTGGACAACGGCGTTCTGGTGGGCGCGTTCGTGCTGATCAGCGACATCACGCACCACCGCCTGATCGAGGCCGCGCTGCGCGAAAGCGAGGACCGGCTGTCCAAGTTCATGGACGCCAGCGTCGAGGGGATCGTCTTTCACCGTGACGGCGTCATCACCGATGTCAACGTGGCGCTGGTGACGCTGCTCGGATATCCGAGCGAGCAGATGATCGGGCACCGCATCCTGGAATTCGTGGCGCCGGAGTACCGTGCGCGCGTGCAGGCGGTGATGGATGCGGCGTCCGAGCAGCGCTACGAGCTGGTGGGCCTCACCGCCGACGGCCAGCGCATTTCGATGGAATCGATCGGCCGCACCATCACGCGCCGCGGCGAGCGCCTGCGCATGGCCATCGTGCGCGACATCCGCGACCGCCTGCAGGCGCAGGAGCGCATCGAGTACCTGGCGCACCACGATCCGCTGACCGGGCTGCCCAATCGAGCGCACTTCATGGAGCATCTGGCGTCGCGCCTGGCCGGCGGCGCGTCCACCCATGCGGCGCTGCTGTTCATCGACCTCGACCACTTCAAGCGCATCAACGATTCACTCGGCCACCTGGTGGGCGACACCGTGCTGCAGGCGGTGGCGCATCGCATCGTGCAATCGGTGCGCCCGGCCGATCTGGTCGGCCGCTTCGGCGGCGACGAGTTCGTGGTGCTGCTGGCCGACGTGGCCGATCGCCGCGTGGTGGAAGAACTGGTGCAGCGGGTGCTAGTGGCCGTCGAGGCCCCGGTTCCCGTGCAAGGGCAGAACATCGTGGTGTCGCCGTCGATCGGCGTGGCGATGGTGCCGCACGATGGGCGGCTGCCGTCGGAGCTGATCAAGAACGCCGACACCGCGATGTACGTGGCCAAGGCCGATGGCCGGGGCATCTGCCGTTTCTTCGAAACCGAGATGGCCGCGCATGCCTATGCCGCGCTGGTGCTCGAAGGGCAGCTGGGCAGCGCGCTGCAGCGCAACGAGTTTGCGCTGATGCTGCAGCCGCGTGTTGCGCTCGACGGCACGGGGCTGCAGGTGCAGGCGCTGATCCGCTGGCAGCACCCCGATCGCGGCTGGCTGGCACCCGAGAGTTTTCTCGACGTGGCCGAGGAGCGCCGGCTGATGCAGCCGATCGTGCGCTGGGCGCTGCTCGAGGCGATCGCTGCGCAGCGCGGCTGGGCGCAGATGGCGGGCGTGCCGCCGGAGGTGGCGCTCGACCTGGCGAACCTGCCGCTGCCACTGGAGGCGGTGGCGGGTTTGGCCGAGCAGGTGTGCCAGCAGTCACCACCGGCCGGCGCGCTGTCGCTCGACATCGGTGAAGCGGCACTGGGCCACGACACGCAGGCGCTGCGTGAGGCGGTGGCACGCTTGCGGGCCCTGGGCGTGACGGTGGCCATCGACGACTTCGGCGTCGGCACGATGGCCCTGTCGCAATTGCGCTCGCTGCCGGTGCGAGGCCTCAACCTCGGCCGCGCCTTCGTGGCCTCGCTGCCCGGCGATGGCGCGGCGGCCACCATTGCGTCGGCCATCGTGCAGATGGCGCGCGGCTTGCAGCTCGACGTCACGGCCAAGGGCGTGGAAACCGACGAGCAGCGCCGCTGGCTGGCCGGCATTGGCTGCGGCCATGCGCAGGGGCCGGGCATCGCGCTGCCGATGCAGGCGCCGGCATTCACCGAGTGGCTGCAACGGCGGGCGGCTTGAGCGCCAGCGCGCCGAGGTCTACGGTTTCTTCTGCTTGACCGGCCGCGACCAGTTGGCGATCGTCGCCTGGCGCGCCCGTGCCACCGTCAGTTGGCCCGACGGCGCGGCCTTGCTGACGACGCTGCCGGCGCCGATGGTGGCGCCGTCGCCCACCGTCACTGGCGCCACCAGCACGCAGTTGGAGCCCACGTGCACGTCGTTGCCGAGCACGGTGCGGTGCTTGTTGGCACCGTCGTAGTTGGCGGTGATGCTGCCGGCACCGTAGTTGACGCGCTCGCCCACCGTGCTGTCGCCCAGGTAGGCCAGGTGGTTGGCCTTGGCGCCGCGCGCCAGCGTGGAGTTCTTCACCTCGACGAAGTTGCCGATGTGCACCTCGGGGCCGAGCTTGGCGCCGGGGCGCAAGCGCGCGAACGGGCCCACCTGCGCTCGCTCGCCGATGACGGCATCGGTGAAGTGGCAAAACGGCATCACCTCGGCGCCGGCGCCCACCGTGGTGTCGCGCAACACGCAGTGCGCGCCGATGCGCGCGCCGTCGCCGATCACCACGCGGCCCTCGAACACGCAGTTGACGTCGATCTCGACGTCGCCGCCGCATGACAGCTCGCCGCGCACATCGAGCCGCGCCGGATCGGCCAGCCGCACGCCGGCTGCCATCAACGCATCGGCATGGCGCCGCTGCACGCGGCGCTCCAGGTCGGCCAGCTGCGCCGGGCTGTTGACGCCGAGCACCTCGGTCTCGTCGTGCGCGGCATGCGTGGCCACGGGCACGCCGTGTGCCACGGCCATGGCAACGACATCGGTGAGGTAGTACTCATGTTGCGCGTTGTGATTGGTCAGCCGGGCCAGCCACTGCTTCAGCGCTGCGGTGGGCGCGGCCATGATGCCGGCGTAAACCTCGCGGATCGCGCGCTGGCCCGCGCTGGCGTCTTTGTGCTCGACGATGCCGCGCACGTCAGCACCTTCACGCACGATGCGGCCGTAGCCGCTGGGGTCTTCGAGCTCCAGCGTCAGCAGCGCGAGCCGCCGGCCACCACAGGCATTGATCAGGTGACGCGCGGTGTCGGCGCTGATCAACGGCACGTCGCCATTGAGGATCAGCGTGGTGCCGTCGTCGTCGAGCAGCGGCGCGGCCTGCTGCACGGCATGGCCGGTGCCGAGCTGCGGCTCCTGGCGCACGCAGCGCACATCGCGCGAGCCGACGCAACGCTCGAGCTGCTCGGCCGCATAACCGGTGACGATCACCGTGCGGTCCGCGTTCAGCGTGGCACAGGTGTCCAGCACATGCAGCAGCAAAGGTCGGCCCGCGAGCCGATGCAGCACCTTGGGCAGGGATGACTTCATCCGTGTACCCTTGCCCGCTGCCAAAATGACGATGTCGAGTGCCATGGTGTGTGCCTGGTCCGTCAAGTGCCGCCTGCGATGCTGGATTATCGGCGCCAGCGTGCTGCTGCTGGCGGGCTGCAGCGCCGTGCGGCTGGCCTACAACCAGGCGCCCCACCTGATGTACTGGTGGCTCAATGGCTATGTCGATTTCGACGTTGAGCAGGGCGACCGCGCGCGCGACGCCCTGGCCGACTGGTTTGCCTGGCATCGTGCCACGCAACTGCCCGACTACGCCGGGCTGCTGGCCACTGCGCAGCGGCAGATCCTGAACGACGTCACGCCGGGCGACGTGTGCCAGTGGGCCGACGAGTTTCGCAAGCGCATCCAGACGGGCTTCGAGCAGGGCGTGCCCGCCATGGCCGAGCTGGTGCGCTCGCTCAAGCCACAGCAACTGCAGCGGGTCGAGCGGCGCTACCGCCAGGCCGACGACGACTTTCGCGACGAGTACTTGCAGGCCACGCGCGCCGAACAACTCGAGGAATCGAACAAGCGCGCGATCTCGAGGGCCGTGCTGATCTACGGCGAACTCAACGACGGGCAGCGCGCGCTGCTGGCTCAGGGCATCGCCGACTCGCCGTTCGATCCTGAACGCTGGCTGACTGAGAGGCAACTGCGCCAGCGCGAGATCGTCGACACGCTGCGCTCGCTGCAGGCCGAGCGCGCCGATGCCGCGCGCACCGAGGCCGCGCTGCGCGTGTTCGCCGCCCGTGCGGCGCAGTCACCCAGGCCGGCCTACCGCGAGTACCAGCATCGGCTGTTCGACTACAACTGCCGGTTGATCGCGCGCCTGCACAACAGCACCACGGCCGAGCAGCGCCGCCGCGGCGCCGACCAGCTCAAGGGTTGGGAAGAAGACCTGCGCGCGCTGATTCCCAAGCGTCCCTGACGCCGCGCCGCACGTCGATGCGCCAAACAATCTACGGCGACAGCGGCACGCTGACGCTGTGTGGCACGCTGCCGCTCTTGGGAAAGTCGGCCAGTGCGGCCCTGAACATCGCGCTCAGCGTTTCGGTGCTGTTGCTATAGGCGTCGCTGCTGGCGCGCGCCTCGTACAGCGGCGCGCCGCTGGCGCCGTCGCGCAGCATCACGGCGACCTGGCGGTCGTAGTAGCTGTAGTAGCTATAGCCTGACCAATAGGGGTACGCATAGGGGCCCCTGAATGGCCGCCCCGGGAAACGGCCCGGCCAATAGGCACCGCCGCGCCACCACCAGGGATCGTCCCACGGCGAACTCTCGTAGCGCGTGACGCGCGAGCCGACTTGCACCAGCACGTCGGGGGCGGCGCCCTGTTGCGCCGCGGTGAAGCCCGCCGCCGTCAGCGCCTGGTGCGCAGCGTCTTCCAGGCGCTGCTGCGACTCGGGCTGCGTCTGTTGCGACGGCAGTCGATCGAATGCGTAGGTGCCGGGCGAGCGCGCGGTGGGCCACTGGCCGAAGCTCGCGATCTCGGCCTGTAGCGTGGTCACTGCCGCGCACGCGGCCAGCAGGCCGGCGCCTGCCAAGGCCAACCCGGTGCGAGCGAATGTGTTCATCGAAGCCCCCGTTCAGTGTGCGGCCGGAACGCCCGCATCACCTTGAACGACGCGCACCGGTCGCTCGGTATACGTATCGGCACACAAGTTCTCGTCGTCGAAGGCCTTGTCGCCCTCGCGGTGGGCCACGCCATTGGCTTGGAGCGTGGTGAACGGATGCAGGTTCCGGTCCATCAGGTGCGACGGCGTGATGCGGCCCATCGCCGCGGCCATGTTGTCAATGCGGCCTGGGTAATGCCGCTCCCAATCGCGCAGCATCTGCTTGATCTGCGCGCGCTGCAGGTTGACCTGGCTGCCGCACAGGTTGCACGGAATGATCGGGAAGCGCCGCGCCTCGGCCCAATGCTCGAGATCGCTTTCGGCCACATACGCGAGCGGCCGGATCACCACGTGGCGCCCGTCGTCGCTCACCAGCTTGGGCGGCATGCCCTTCATGCGGCCGCCGAAGAACATGTTCATCAGCAGCGTGGCCACCATGTCGTCGCGATGGTGGCCCAGCGCAATCTTGGTGGCACCGAGTTCGCCGGCCACGCGGTACAGGATGCCGCGGCGCAGGCGCGAGCACAGCGAGCACATCGTGTGGCCCTCGGGGACCAGACGCTTGACGATCGAGTAGGTGTCTTGCTGCTCGATGTGGAACGCGACGGCACGCGAGGCCAGGTATGCGGGCAGCACGTGCTCGGGAAAGTCCGGCTGCTTCTGGTCGAGGTTCACCGCCACCAGGTCGAACGGCACCGGTGCTCGCTCGCGCAATGCCAGCAGGATGTCGAGCAGCGCATAGCTGTCCTTGCCGCCCGACACGCACACCATCACTTTGTCGCCGGGCTCGATCATGTTGAAGTCGCCAATCGCCTGGCCGACCTGCCTGTGCAATCGCTTGGCCAGCTTGTTGGCTTCGTGGCGTTGCCGGCGCTCTTGCTGCATGGGCACCGGCTCCGATGGGGCGTTCATGGTTGATCCTGTTCGCTGTGTTGCACGTGCACCTCGACGCTGACCAGGTCGCAATCGCCGAACGCTTGCGGCTTGGCCACGCGCACTCGCGCAGACGCCACGCCGGGCAGCCGCAACGAACCCTCGGCGATGCGCCCGGCCAGCGTCTCCAGCAAATGGGTGTGCTCGCGCTCGGCCTCGGCCTTGGCCAGCTCGCGCAGGCGCCGGTAGTCGAGCACCTGCGACATGTCGTCGCGCTCGGGCACGCTGGGGGCGTCGGGCATGTCCACCGACACGCTGATCAGCACCGGTTGCGGCGCGCCGAACTCGTGCGCCAGCACGCCGACTTTGGCCAGCACTCGCAAGCCCTCGATGGTGATGATTCTCATGGTGTCGGATCAACGGATGTGAACGCAAAGTCGCGCGCGCGCGGCATCAGGTGGCTGCCGGCGTCGATCAGCAGCGTGCTGCCGGTGATCGCCGGGTTCTCGAGCACGAAGCGCACGGCGTGGGCGACGTCGCGCGCCTCGACGCCACGAGCGAGCGGGCCCTGGGCCTTGAGTGCCGCCAGCCGTCCGTGATCGATCGACGGCGCCTCCAGCGTGAGGCCGGGCGCCACGCCGCATACGCGCAGCGCCGGCGCGAGCGCGCGCGCCAGCAGCGGCGTGGCGGCATGCAGCGCTGCCTTGGACAATGTGTACGACAGATGATCGGGATTCGGATTGAACAATTTCTCGTCCAGCATGTTGACGACGCAGGCATCGCCGTCGGAGGCTGCGCCCTGCGTGCGGTGCGCGTGCAACGCGCGCGCCAGCACGATCGCCGGCGCCGCGTTGCTGCGCCAGTGGCGAGCCAGACTTTCGTAGCGCAGGCTGGCGACGTCGTCGTGCTCGAACAGCGACGCATTGTTCACCAGCGCGGCCACCGGCCCCATGCGTTGCACCACCTGCGGCAACAGTGCTTCGCACTGCGCCTCATCGGCCAGGTCGGCGCCGAATGCCTCGGCGCGAGCGCCCAGCGCGCGCAGCGCGCCCACGGTTTCGTGGGCCTCGGCGTGCGAGCGCCTGTAGTGCACGGCAATGTTCCAGCCGTGCGCGGCCAGCTCCAGCGCGATCGCGCGCCCAAGGCGCTTGGCCGCGCCGGTGACGAGCACAAGCCTGCGTTCGGTCATGATTTCTACAATGCGGCGATGGGCGAGTCCGCGCAGCCACACAGTGTATCGAGCCGGCTGCATGCGGCGATCGCGCAGGCCATCGCCGGCACGGGCGGCTGGCTGCCGTTCGACCGTTACATGGAGCTGGCGCTCTATGCACCGGGATTGGGCTACTACACGAGCGCCGCGCAGCCGTTCGGCCACTGGCCCGGCGCGGGCAGCGATTTCGTCACCGCGCCGGAGCTGACACCGCTGTTCGGCCAGGCGCTGGCGCGCCAGCTGTCGCAGGCGCTCGAGGCCAGCGACACCGACAGCGTGCTCGAGTTCGGCGCCGGCTCTGGCGCGCTGGCCGACACACTGCTCGGCACGTTGGGCGGGCAACTTCGCAACTACCGCATCGTCGAACTGTCGGCCACCTTGCGCGCGCAGCAGGCCGAGCGCTTGGCGCGCTTCGGCGACCGTGTGCAGTGGCTGGACCGCATGCCCGAGCGCGTGGACGCCGTGATGCTCGGCAACGTGGTGCTCGATGCGATGCCGGTTCAGTTGCTCGCGTTTGACGGCTGCGACTGGTTCGAGCGCGGCGTCGCGCTCGACGGGAAGGGCGCGTTGGCATGGAGCGATCGGCCCACTGCGTTGCGGCCGCCGCACGAAGCTGCCTTTGCGCCGGGCAGCGTGACCGAGCTGCACGCGCACGCACAGGCGTTCACCACGACCCTCGCGCAAGTGCTGCATCGTGGCGCGGCATTCTTCATCGACTACGGGTTTCCAGCCGCCGAGTACTACCATCCGCAACGGCTCGGTGGCACGCTGATGTGTCATCGCGCGCATCGTGCCGACAGCGAGCCGCTGCGCGACGTCGGGCTCAAGGACCTCACCGCGCACGTGGATTTCAGCGGCATCGCGCTGGCGGGGCAGGACGCGGGGCTCGACGTGTTGGGCTACACCTCGCAGGCGCGCTTCCTGATCAACTGCGGGCTGCTTGAGGCGATGCAGCAAGCCGACGTCGTGCAACGCGCGGCGGCGCACAAGCTGATTGCCGAGCACGAGATGGGCGAGCTGTTCAAGGTGATCGGCTTTGCCAAAGGCTGCCGCTTCGACGCACTGGGCTTCACCGAGGGCGACCGCACGCATCGCTTGTAAGCCTTGACGTCAAGGCTGGGTCAATGCCCCCGTGATGGCGAGC
>JBIODO010000162.1:0-8676 GCA_044445225.1 Burkholderiales bacterium | reverse complement strand
GGCCGCGGCATCGAAGCCGAGCACCACCTGCAGCATCAGCGGCGCGTGCATGTCGGGGCTGATGCCCGGGTGTGCGCAGGCGAACAACAGACCGAGCCGCCGGTCGGGCCAGGCGGGCTCGTCGTCATCGTCGGCCTGCAGCTCGGCCAGCCATTGCAGGTGCGCCGATGCGTCCTCGTCGAGGCGGCGCCGGCGCAGCGCGTCGACCAGCTTGCGGCGCGCCACCGTCAGCAGCCAGGCGTCGGGCGTGTGCGGCACGCCGCGCTCGGGCCACTCGGCGAGCGCCACGGCCAGTGCCTCGGACAACGCGTCCTCGGCACCCGCCACGTCGCGCGTGCGCGCGGCCAGAAACGCGATCAGCTTGCTGTAGCTGCGCCGCGCCGCGGCTTCGGCGGCGCGGGCAGCGGCATCGGCGTCCGCGCCCACGATGGGATCAGCCGGCAATCACATCACCCAGATCGGCCGCACTTCGACCACGCCGTGCGCGGCCCCCGGGCAGCGCGCCGCCCACGACAGCGCGGCGTCGAGATCGGGCACATCAATCAAGAAGTAACCGCCGAGCTGCTCGCGCGTCTCGGCATACGGGCCGTCGAGCACCTGTGTCTTGCCCGATTGCAGGCGCACCGTGGTGGCCGACGTCGCAGGTTGCAGCCGGTTGCTGTTGCGCAGCACACCGGCCTTTTGCAGTGCCTGATGATAGGCGCCGTAGGCGGCCAGGCCTTCGGCCTTCTGCGACGGGCTCAGCTTGTCGAATCCAGCGGGGTCGGAGTAGATCATCAGCATGTATTCCATCTCGGTGCTCCAAGGGTGGCGGCGCTGCGGGAATGCCGCGCCTGGACAATGTCGCGCCGCGGCGCCTGATTTCGACAGCGGCCGTCGATGATCGTACAAAGCGCACGTCACCGCATCGAGTGACTCGGGGAGCCCGTATGTCGATGACCTCAACGAGTGCGCCGCGGCCCGGTGCGCGCACCGCCGCCATGACGCCGATCGGCGTCGAACGCATGGGCGACGCCGCCGACGCGCTGCGCGACCCCTCGGTGCTGCGGCTGGAAAACCTCGACACCAATCTGCCGCCGCCGCGCGAGGCGCTCGACGCCACGCGCGCGGCGGTGGACGACGACGACGCCAACAGCTACTTGCCGTTCTTCGGCCGCGATCGCCTGCGCCGGGCGGCCACGCGGCTGGTCGAGCGCACGGGGGGCTACCCCAGCGACAGCATCGACTGGCGGCGCCAGTGCTTCATCAGCGCCGGCGGCCTGAGCGGTGTGCTCAACGCGTTGCTGGCGTTGATCGAGCCTGGCGACGAGGTGGTGTTGACCAGCCCCACCTACGTGGGCCTGATCAACCGCGTGCGGCTGGCCGGCGGCGTGCCCCGTTTCATTCGCCTGACGCCTAGCGCCAGCGGCTGGCGGCTGGATCCCTCCACGCTGGCGCGCGCCGTCACGCTGCGCACGCGCGCGTTCCTGATGATGAGCCCGTCGATGCCCAGCGGCGCGGTGCTCAACCGTGACGAGTGGGTTGCGGTGTGCGCGGCGTGCGTGGCCGCCGATGCCTGGATGATCTACGACAGCGCGATGGAACGCTTGTTGTTCGACGGCGTGCCGCACTGGCACCCGGCGCAGTTCGACGGCATGGCCGAGCGCACCGTCACGGTCGGCGCCGCCTCCAAGGAATACCGCATGATCGGCTGGCGCGTGGGCTGGGTGGTGTGTCCGCCGCAGGCCGCCGAGGCGATCGGCCGCGTCGCCATCTCCAACGTGGTGTGCCCGGTGGGCATCGCGCAGCAGGCGGTGGCGGCGGCGATCGAGGCCCCTGACGACGGCATCGCGCGCTGCGTGGCCACCTGGCAGGAGCGTCACGACTTCATCGTGCGCTCGCTGGCGCCGCACTGTGGGGCCATTCCCGCCGCGGGCGGCTGGTCGCTGCTGATCGACATGGCGCAGCACGGACTCACCGGCGCGCAGGCATCGGCCGCGGTGCTCGAGCACGGTGTGGCCGCGACCTCGATGGAGAACTGGGGCGAGGACGATACCGCGCGCTATCTGCGGCTGGTGTTCGCCAACGAGCCGCTCGATCGCCTGCACGATCTGGCGCCTCGTTTGCAGCGTGCGCTCGCGCCGGCGCGGTGACCGCGCGACGCAGCGGTGTTGGGCTATCCTGCCGCGCGACACGCATCGACAGTTGCCATCACGCAGGAGACCACCCGCATGATTCTGATCCGCCACGCCGCGCTGGTGATCGGCGCGCTGTTCGGCCTGGCCGGCGGCCCCGCCGCTGCGCAAGGGACTTATCCCAGCAAGCCGATCCGTCTGGTGGTGACGTTTCCCAGCGGTGGCGCGCCCGACATCCTGGCGCGTTTGTTCAGCGAACGTGCGCAACTCGGCCAGCCGATCGTGGTGGACAACAAGGCGGGTGCCGGCGGCAACATCGGCGCCGACATCGTCGCCAAGTCGCCGCCCGACGGCTACACGCTGGTGATCGGCACCGTGGGCACGCACTCGATCAACGGCGCGCTGTATTCGAAGATGCCGTACGACATGGTCAAGGACTTCGCGCCGGTGGGCCACATCGCGTCGGCGCCCAACCTGCTGGTGGTGACCAACGACCTGCCGGTGAAGACCGTGGCCGAGCTGATCGCCTACATGAAGGCCAACCCCAACAAGCTGAGCTTCGGCTCGCCGGGCATCGGCTCGTCGGTGCACGTGTCGGGCGAGTTGTTCAAATCGATGACCGGCACGCAGATGACGCACGTGCCCTACAAGGGCCGGCAATTCGCGATCCCCGATCTGGTGGGCGGGCAGATCCAGCTGATGTTCGACAACATGCCGTCGGCGCTGCCGATGGCCAGGGAAGGCAAGATCCGCGCGGTCGCGCAGACCACGCTGAAGCGCTCGCCGGCCGCGCCCGACGTGCCCACGGTGGCCGAGACGCTGCCCGGCTTCGAGGCGACCACGTGGTTTGCGATGTTCGCGCCGGCCGGCACGCCGCCCGAGATCGTGGCGCGCCTGAACGCCGAGATGAAGCGCGTGTTCGAGCTGCCCGACGTGCAGGACAAGCTCAAGATGCTCGGCCTCGAGACGTGGCTGTCGACGCCGGATGAGCTGGCCAAGTACCAGGCCGCGGAGATCGTCAAATGGGCGAAGGTGGTGAAGGATTCCGGGGCCAAGGCCGAGTAGGGACATGAGCCAGCGCCTGCGCGCTGGCGAGCGCCCGACGAGGGGCCCGCGCCTGCAGGCGCGGGCCTGGGTGCCGGTCCGCACGCTCTCACACGTGCCCCTTAAACCCGCGCAGTTCGCGCAGCATCCAGTCGATGAAGGCGCGCGTGCGCGCGGGCAGCAAACGCGCCTGCGGCACCAGCAGGCTCACCGGCCGCGGCGGCGGCTCGAAGCCCGCGAGCACCACCTTCAGCTTGCCGGCCTTCACCAGCGCATCGACCTGGTACGACATGAACACGCCGCAGCCCAGGCCGGCGACGCAGGCCTCCGCCACGGCCGGCACATGGTTGCAGCGCAGGCTGCCGTGCACCGGCACCGTGAACACCTTGCCGTGCTCGTGAAACGACAACTGGCGCGCGCTGCCCGACAGGCGCACGCAGTCGTGCTGCTGCAGGTCGCGCGGATGCCTGGGCACGCCGCGTCGACGCAGGTAGCCGGGGCTGGCCACCACCAGGCGGCGCACCGCGCCGATGTGGCGCGCGACCAGCGATGAATCTTCCAGGGGCCCGATGCGGATGCCGACGTCGAAGCCTTCGTCGAGCAGGTTGACCACCCGGTCGAGCAGCACCAGCTCGATCTGCACCTCGCGGTGGCGCTGCACGAAGCGTGTCACCGCCGGGGCGACGTGCAGCTGGCCGAACATCACCGGCGCGGTGACCATCAGCGGGCCGGCGATCGCGGACGACTCGGAGGCCACCGCGCGGCCCGCGTCGTCGACCGCGGCCAGGATCTGCCGGCAGTGCTCGAGGTAGCGGCGCCCCTCCTCGGTGAGCGCAACGCGGCGGGTGGTGCGGTTGAACAGCCGCACGCCGAGGCTCGCTTCGAGCGCGGCCAGCGAACGCACCACTGCCGGCACCGACGCATTCAGCGCACGCGAGGCCGCGGTGAAGCCGCCTTCGTCGGCGATGCGAACGAACGTGGCCATGGCCTTGAGCTGATCCATCGGGCGCGATCGTAGGGCAGTCCGCTGATTGTTGCGCGGCACGCAGCAATCCACTGCGTGCCGCGGCGGTGCGGCGGCGGGCCGCGGACCCCATCATGCGGTCCATGAACCCCATCGACATTCACGAACCCTTTCACGGCGGTGAGCAGGCGTTGCAGCAGCGAGTCGGCATGCGCGAGCGGCTGGCCGAGGTCGGCGCGCTGATCATGCGCGACCACATGCCGTCGCAGCACCGCGAATTTTTCGGCAGGCTGCCGTTCGTGCTGCTGGGCAGCGTCGACGACGAGGGCCGGCCGCAGGCCTCGCTGCTGGCGGGTCCGCCGGGATTCGCCCACACGCCCGATGCGCACACGCTGGCCATCGAGGCGCGGCCGCACGGCGCCGATCCGTTGTCGCGTGCGCTGCGGGTCGGCGCGTCGCTGGGGGTGCTCGGCATCGAGCCGCACACGCGGCGGCGCAACCGCCTGAACGGCGTGGTCAGTGCGGTGCGAGCCGGCGGCTTTGCGATCGAGGTGCGCCAGAGCTTCGGAAATTGCCCGAAGTACATCCAGGCGCGGCAGGCGCGGTGGGTCGGCGGCGCGGCCGCGCCCGACGTGTGCACCACGCGTGCGAGCCGCCTGGACGCCGCCGGTATCGCGCTGGTCCAAAACGCCGACACGTACTTTGTCGCCAGCACGGTGCCGCCCGACCGGCTTGACCGCAGCGCGGCGCACGGGGCCGACGTGTCGCACCGCGGCGGCAAGCCCGGATTCGTGCGGGTCGATCGCGGCGACGACGGCGTCGACACATTGACGGTGCCGGACTTCGCGGGCAACAACCTGTTCAACACGCTAGGCAACCTGATGCTGCATCCGCACGCAGGGCTGCTGTTCGTCGATTTCGACGGCGACAGCCTGCTGCGGCTGTCGGTGGACACCGAGATCGTGGAGAGCGGGCCGCAGGTCGCGGCGTTTGCCGGCGCGCAGCGCCTGGTGCGCTACCGGGTGCGCGAGGCGCAACGCGTCGACGGCACAACCGGGCTGCTGTGGGGTGCGGCGCAGCGTTCGCCGTTCCTGCAGGGCACTGGCAGCTGGACGGCGGCGTGAACGCTGAATTGTGCGTCGGTCAGTGCGCGCCGCCGGCGTCGGCGGCCACGGCGCCACCGCGGCGCGGCTGCGCCAGCCACACCAGCGCGATCAAGCCGAGGAACAGCAGCGCCGACAGGTAGAACAGGTCGGTCGCTGCCATCGTGTAGGCCTGCTGGTCGACCATGCGGTTCAGCGCGACCTGTGCTTGCTCGGGCGACAACCCGGCTGCGCCCAGGCGCGACAGCGCCTGCATCGCGCCTTCGTTGCCGCGATGCAGCGACTCGGTCAGCTGCGCGTGGTGCAGCGACGCGCGGCTGTCCCACAGCGTGGTGAAGATCGAAGTGCCGAACGCACCGGCGGTGATGCGCACGAAGTTCGACATGCCCGAGGCGCTCGGCAATTGCTCGGGCGTCAGGCCGCTGAACACGATGGCCTGCAGCGGGATGAAGAAGAACGCCATCGCAGCACCCTGCAGCAGCGTGGGGATCATGATCACCCACAGCGTGGCATTGGTGTTGAAGTTCGAACGCATCCACAGCACGAACGCAAAGCCGGCAAACGCCACCGTCGTCAACTTGCGCGGGTCCAGCTTGGCGACGTTCTTGCCGACCCACGGCGACAGCACGATCGCCAGCAGCCCCACCGGCGCCATCGCCATGCCGGCCGAGGTGGCGGTGTAGCCCATCCACTGTTGCAGCCACAGCGGCAGCAGCACCACGTTGCCGAAGAACAGCCCATAGCCCACCGACAGCGCGGCGGTGCCGACCAGGAAATTGCGGCGCGCGAACAGCCGCAGGTTGACGATCGGATGCGCCTCGGTCAGCTCCCAGACGAGGAAGTACACGAAGCCGACCGCGGCCACGACGGCCAGCGTGACGATCTGCGTGGAGCCGAACCAATCGAGCTCCTTGCCCTTGTCGATCATGATCTGGAAGGCGCCGATCCACAGCACCACCAGCACCAGGCCGATGGCGTCGAACGGTACCTTGCGCGGGCCGGGGTCGCGCGAACGGTAGATCGACCAGGTGAGCGTGGCCGACAACAGACCCACCGGCACGTTGATGTAGAAGATCCACGGCCAGTTGATGTTGTCGGTGATCCAGCCGCCCAGCAGCGGCCCCATCACCGGCGCCACCAGCGTGGTCATGGCCCACAGCGCCATCGCGGTGCCAGCCATCGCCTGTGGATAGCTCGCCAGCAGCAGCGTTTGCGACAGCGGGATCATCGGGCCGGCCACCAGGCCTTGCAGCACACGAAACGCGATCAGCGATTCGATGTTCGGCGCCAGGCCGCACAACCACGACGCCAGCACGAACAGCAGCACGCTGGCAGTGAACAACCGCACCTGGCCGAAGCGCTGCGTGAGCCAGCCGGTGAGCGGCACCGCGATGCCGTTGGCCACCGCGAACGACGTGATGATCCAGGTGCCCTGGTTCGGGCTGACGCCGAGGTCGCCCGAGATCGCCGGGATCGACACGTTGGCGATCGACGAGTCGAGCACGTTCATGAACACTGCCAGCGACAGCACCAGCGTGCCCAGCGCCCGCTCGAAGCCTTGCAGTGGCGGAAACGCCACCGGCCGCGCGCCTGCCGGCGCTGCCGGCGCGGAGGGCCGCGAAGGCGCGGCGGTGGCGTCGGCCGCTTGCGCAGAGCTCATGAGGCGCTCAGTGCGAGATGGACGCGGCTGCGCCGACCGTCGGCGCGACGACGATGGGCGCCACGCGCGACGTGCTGCGGCCGAGGTTGGCCGCGATGATGTCGCGCACGCGGCGATCGGCCTCGGCGCTCGGGGTGTCGAACGCCACCGTCTGGCTGCTCGCGCGCGGCGCGCCTTGCGCACTGAGCACTGGCGCTCCAGTGGTCTCGCGCACGTCGACGCTGGCTTCCATCGACAGCCCCACCCGCAGTGGGTGCGCGGCCAGCTGCTTGGCATCGAGTTCGATGCGCACCGGTACGCGCTGCACCACCTTGATCCAGTTGCCGGTGGCGTTTTGCGCCGGCAGCATCGCGAAGGCCGCACCGGTGCCCGCGCCGACACCGGCGACGCGGCCGCCGTACTCGACGCGGCTGCCATAGAGGTCGGCCGTGAGCTTGACCGGTTGGCCGATGCGCATGTCGCGCAACTGCACTTCCTTGAAGTTGGCCTCGACCCACACCTGGTCGAGCGGGATCACCGACATCAACGGCGTGCCCGGCGTGATGCGCTGGCCCACCTGCACCGTGCGTCGCGCCACCTGGCCGGCCACCGGCGCCGGCAGCTCGTTGCGCTGCACGTTGAGCCACGCCTCACGCACTGCAGCGGCGGCGCGCTCGACGTTGGGATGCTTGTCGACGCTGATGCCTTCGGTGAGCGCGCGGTTGCTGGCGGCCTGCTCCTGCGCCGCGGCCAGTGCCGAGCGTGCGCCCGCCAATGCGCTGTTGGCCGCGGCCAGCGTCGCCTCGGCGTGGTGCATCTCTTCGCCCGCCACCGCGCCGGTGGCGGTGAGCGGCCTGCGCCGCGCCACGTCGTCGTTGGCGCGCGCGACCTCCGCTTGCATGCGGGCCACCTCGGCCTCGCGCAGCTTGATGGTCGCCTCGAGCGCACCGTTGTTGGCGTACAGCGTGCGCACCTCGCGCACGGTTTGCGCAAGCTGCGATTCGGCGCGCTCGAGCGTCAGGCGAGCGTCGGCCGGGTCCAGCCGCACCAGCGGCTGCCCGACCTTGACCACGTCGGTGTCGTCGACCAGCACCGCGAGCACGGTGCCCGCCACCTGCGGCGTGATCTGCACCATCGGCGCCTGCACGTACGCGTTGTCGGTGGACTCCTGGTGGCGCAGCACCAGCGCCCAGTACGCGCCGTAGCCCAACGCACCGGCGACGACCACGGCGGTCACCGCGAGCAACGCCGGCTTGCGCTTGGAGGCCGCGCCATTGGCGGCTGCAGGGGACGGTGGGTTCTTCTGTTCCATGGTTGGACTTTCTTGAGAGGCGTGCCGCTTCAGCGTGCGGCCGTGGCTTGCGGCAGTTCGCCGCCGGCATCGAAGCCGCCGCCCAGCGCACGCACCAGCGCCACTTCGCTGGCCAGGTGGCGCGCCTTGAGGTCGGTGTCGTTCAGGCGTTGCGTCAGCACATTGGTCTGCGCTGCCAGCACGACAAGGAAGTTGCCCAGGCCCGCGCGGTAGCGCTGCACGGCCAGGTCGTATGCCGCATTGGCGGCCGCGGTGGCGTCGCGTTGCGCCACCTGCTGGCGCTCGAGCGAACGCAGGCCGGTCAGCTCGTCGGCCACTTCGCGCAGCGCGCGCAACAACGCGCCGTTGTAGGCCTCGATCGACGCATCGACGTCGGCCTGGCGCGCATCGAGGTTGGCTTGCAGCCGGCCCGCATCGAAAATCGGCAGGTGCAGCGCGGGGCCGGCGCCGTAGATGAGCGAGCCGCTGTCGAACAGCCGGTTCAGCCCGAGCGACGACAG
>JBIODO010000161.1:0-8700 GCA_044445225.1 Burkholderiales bacterium | reverse complement strand
GACGAACGACGATGCGCAGAGCATGCCAAGAAGGCGATGGCTGGTCATGGTTTCCTCCTGCTGGAGCGACAGCGCCGGTCGCATGGTGAGGCCGCGAGCGCTCGGGTGCAATTGGACGTTGGTCCCACGCAGCCGTTGCCTTCCATCGGTCAGCGACGACTCGTTCAGTGGCCTTTTCAGGTCGGCCGCGTCGCATCGGTTCCGCGGCATCTTCAGGGTGCGACGTCTTGCTGCCCCAGCAACACGCGCTCGTACGCGAATACGCTCGGCATGCCTCCGGTGTGGATGAACAGCACACGCTGGCCGGCGCTCAAGTCGCCCTCGCGCGCCAGACCGATCAGGCCGGCCACCACCTTGCCGGTGTACACCGGGTCGAGCAGGATGGCTTCGCTGCGCGCCATCATCTGCACCGCTTCGACCATGCGCGCGTTGGGCAGCGAGTACTTGGGCTGCCAATAGCCGCCGACGCAGCGCACGGCCTCGCGCGGCACCTGCAGATCGACACCGAGCAGGTCGCACACGGCCTGCGCTTCCTGGTGCACCAGCGGCACCTGTTGCGGCGGGTCGCGGCTGACGCCGATGCCGAGGATCGGCGTCGCGATGCGGTTTCCGAGAAACCCTGCCAGCAGCCCGCCATGCGTGCCCGAGCTGCCCGAGCCGACGACCACGCGGTCGAAGTGCAAACCGAGTTCAAAGCACTGTTGCTGCAGTTCCTGCGCGCACGCCACGTAGCCGAGGCCACCGAGCGCGTTGGAGCCACCGCCGGGAACGACGTAACCCTTGCGGCCCTGGGCCGCGAGGGTGTCGGCCTCACGCTGCATCGCCGCGGCCATGTCGGTGCCCGCGGGCACGACGGTGATCGCCTCGACACCGTAGAGCCTGAACAGAAAGTGGTTGCCGCTGGCGTCGTCGCGGTAGCTGTCGGGCACCCGCTCCTCGATCACGAAGCGGCACTGCAGCCCTTCCTTCACTGCCGCGGCCAACGTGATGCGGCAATGGTTGGATTGCGGCGCGCCGCAGGTGATCAGCGTGTCTGCGCCTCGCGCCAACGCATCGGCCACCAGGAATTCGAGCTTGCGGGTCTTGTTGCCGCCCGGGGACAGGCCGAGCAGGTCATCGCGCTTGATCCACACCTCGGGGCCGCGGCCGCCGCGGCAACTCGCCGCCAGCGCCGCAGAAAACCGCGGCAGCGGTTCGATCGACGTCGGTGACAAGGTGTAGCGACGGCGGGGGAAGCGCGACAGATCCATGAGCCTCTTTCGTGGGTCGGCTGTTCGCCACGGCAGTTGGTGGCGTCATCGCGCGCATGATGCGGCAGCGTGGCGGATTGCGCCCACCGGGCCGTTGTGGGACAGTGCCCGCCCTACGCACGAAAGGCGGACCCATTGGCCGAAACCTATGACGAACAGCAAGAGCGCGAATGGCTGGAAGCAGCCGCGCGATTGACCGAAAAGCAACTGCAAACCGCGGTGGACGTGTGCGCGCGCGTGATGGGCAACGATGCGCGTCTGTCCGAGGCTGCCCTGGTGTCCGGGGTGGTGCAAGCGCTGGCGATCAACCTGTCCACGGTGCGCCGCAAACGCTAGCCCGCGCGCGCTTTTCCGGGTTCCCCCGATGCAGCGCGCGATCGAATCGTATGATGATGTGATGAATGAGGGCGGACGACGTTTCGCCCCAGGGCGCATCCGTGTTGAAACGGTGTGCCAACACCGAGGTCCGGAGCGCCGCCGGCAGCGGCATCCGGCAGTCCTTCAAAAAACAGCCTGGAGACGCCATGCATCAACTCACTCGACTGGTCACTGCAATCGGCCTGCTGGCCACCGGAATGGCGCTGGCCGCACCACCCAAGGTCGTCACGGCGGCGAACTCCGACCCGCAGTGCTTCGCCCCGTGGGCGCCAACGACCAAGCTGTTCCAGTACCCGGCCAAGAAAGGCCCGTACCGCATCGCGCTGGCCAACGGCTACATCGCCAACACTTGGCGCATCCAGATGATCAAGACCGCCAAGGCCTATGCGGCGCAGCCAGAGGTGGCCGCCAAGTTGAAGGAGTTCAAGGTCGTCTCGACCGGCGAGGACGTCGCGGCGCAGATCGCCGCGATCAACAATTTCATCGACTCGGGTTACGACGCGATCGTCGTCAACGCGCAGAACCCGGCCGCCTTCAAGCCGGTGATCAAGCGCGCCAACGACGCCGGCGTGGTGCTGGTGGCGTTCGACAACATCCTCGATACCGAGGAGGCAGTCAACGTCAACGTCGATCAGAAGGGCCTGGGCATCTACTGGGCCGAGTGGCTGGTCAAGAACGTGCCCAACGGCGGCAAGGTGCTGGAGGTGCGCGGTGTCTCGGGCACCTCGGTGGACCGCGACCGCCACGATGGCATCCATGAAACCTTCAAGAAGTCGGGCAAGAAGTGGGATGTCGTCGAGGTGATCGGCAAGTGGGACGACCCGACGGCGCAGAAGGTCAGCGCCGACGCGATCGCTGTGCACAAGAAGTTCGACGCGATCACGGCGCAGGGCGGCGACACCGGCGTGGTGCAGGCGATGATCGATGCCAAACACCCGTTCGTGCCGTTCGGCGGCGAGACTGAGAACGGCTTCAGGAAGTTCTGCGCCAAGTACTCGGGCCAGGGTCTGAAGTGCGCGTCTGCCGGAACCGGGCCCGCGCAGGTGGCGGTGGCGATGAAGGTGGCGCTGGCAGCGCTCGAAGGCAAGGTACTGCCGCAGTCGGTCAAGCTGCCGCTGGCGAAGGCCGAGGATCCGAACCTGAAGGACGGCACGGACTTCTACGAGAAACAGTCCGACAACTTCTTCGTCGGCAACTCGTTCCCGACCTGCGGCATCAATTTCTCGGCGCAGGAGATCATGGGGCAGACCGAGGCCAACAAGTAGGCCGGCGCGTGCGGCCGCGCACGTCGGTTGCCGCCGCGCGGGCCGATCGCCGGGCCGCTGCCAAACCGGCCCATCGGTGGCACGAGAACGCCAGCGGCGTTCTCGTGCCCGCGTTCGGCTTGCGGCGAGCTTCGCCAACACACCGGCCTGCCGCCGAAAAACGGTCATGAGCCTGTTCGTGATGCAGGGCATCTCCAAGCGCTTCGGCGGCGTGCGCGCGCTGCAGGAGGCCGATCTCGTGATCGAGGCCGGCCGCATTCATGCGGTGCTGGGCGAAAACGGTGCCGGCAAGTCGACTCTGATCAAGATCATCGCCGGCGTCATCGCCCCCGACGAGGGCCGCCTGTTGCTCGACGACCAGCCGGTCGCGTTCGCCTCGCCGGCCGCCGCCAACGCGGCCGGCATCGTCTGCATCTTCCAGGAGCTGTCGCTGATCCCGGACCTTTCGGTGGCCGACAACATCGCGATCAGCAACCCGCCGCGCCGCTTCGGCCTGATCGACGCTCGCGCGCAGCGCCGCCTCGCCGAGGAAGCGCTGGCGCGCGCGGGCGCGGCGGACATCCACCCGCTCGCGCTCGTCAAGGACCTGTCGCTGTCGCGCCGCCAGATGGTCGAGATCGCCAAGGCGCTTGCGCGTCGGCCGCGCATCCTGATCCTCGACGAGGCGACCTCGGCGCTGACGGCCGCCGACGTGACGAAGATCTATGCGGTGCTGAAACGGCTGCGCGCCGACGGGCTCGCACTGGTCTACATCTCGCACCGCATGCACGAGATCGCCGAGCTCGCCGACGAGTGCACGGTGTTCCGCAACGGCCGCAGCGTCGCGAGCTACGCGGCCGGCACGAAGACCGACCACGAGGTCGTCGAGCTGATGATCGGGCGCGAGTACCTTGGCGTGTTCCCGCCCAAGCCCGCAACGCCGCCGTCCGACGCCGTTGCGCCGCGGCTCGAACTGCGCCACTTGTGCTGGGGCGATCGGCTCGACGACATCTCGCTGCGCCTGCGCGCCGGCGAGGTGATTGGCCTCGGCGGACTCGACGGGCAGGGGCAGCGCGAGCTGCTGCTGGCGCTGTTCGGCGTGCTGCGCGGCACCAGCGGTGAGCTGCTGATCGACGGGCAGCCGGTGCACGTCAACGCGCCGAGCGACGCCAAGCGCCCCGCACTGGGCATGGCGCTGATCCCCGAAGACCGCAAGACCGAAGGCCTGATGCTGCCGATGTCGGTGCGCGACAATCTCTCGTTCGCTGCGCTCGGGCAGCTCTCGCGCTGGGGCATCGTCGATCGGGCGGCCGAGCGCGACGCGATCGACCGCATCATGCATCTGCTCGGGGTGCGCAGCGACGGCATCGAGCCGGCGGCCGGTTCGCTGTCGGGCGGCAACCAGCAACAGCTCGTGATCGGCAAGTGGCTGCTGACGGCGCCGCGCATCATCTTGCTGAACGATCCGACGCGCGGCATCGACGTCGGCACCAAGCAAGAGATCTACCAGCTGCTGCGCCGCCTGGCCGACGAGGGCGCCGCGATCCTGTTCTATTCGACCGACTACGACGAGCTGGTCGGTTGCTGCGACCGCGTGCTCGTGATGTACGACGGCGCGATCAAGCGCGAGCTGGTCGGCGCCGAGATCACCGAGCATGCGCTGATCAGCAGCGCGTTGAACCTCGGCGCCGACGCCCCGCGCGGCGCTGGCGCCAACCGGCCATGAGCGGCGACTGGGCCTATCGGCTGCGCGAGCACCGCGGCACGTTGATCGCGTTCGCCGCCTTCGTCGTGATGTTCACGATCTACGCCAGCAACCACCCGGCCGGCCTCAACGCCAACGTCGCGACGACCGCTGCCAACAAGGGCGTGCTGCTGGCGATCGTGGCGATGGCGCAGACGCTGGTCGTGCTGACTTCGGGCATCGATCTGTCGGTGGGCATGGTGCTGGTGCTGGCCAATTGCCTGGCCTCGCGGATCGTCATCGGCTCGCCGCTCGAGGTCGTGCTGGGCGTGATCGGCGTGCTGGCGGCGGGCCTGGCCTGCGGCGCGCTCAACGGCGTGATCGTGATCTACGGCAGGCTGCAGCCGATCGTCACGACGATCGCCACTGGCGCGATCTTCTACGGTGCCGCGCTGGCGTTGCGCAGCGTGCCCGGCGGCGACATCGACACTTCGCTCGGCGAGGCGTTGACCGGCCAGCTGCCCGGCGGCATCCCGGCCAGCCTGGCGCTGCTGCTCGCGCTGGTGCTGCTGATCTGGGTGCCCTACCGGCGCTCGGAGGTCGGGCGCGCCGCCTACGCGATCGGCTCGTCCGAGGTCGCGGCCTACATGTCGGGCGTGCCGATCCGCCGCGCCAAGTTCGTTGCCTACACGCTGTCGGGCCTGCTGGCGTCGATCGCCGGCCTGTTCATCACCTGCATCACCTCATCGGGCGAGGCCTCGGCGGCCAACGGCAACACCTACACGCTGTACTCGATCGGGGCGGTGGTGCTGGGCGGCGTGTCGCTGTTCGGCGGCTCAGGCAGCGCGGTGGGCGCGATCTTCGGCGCGCTGATGTTCCGCACGATCGGCGATCTGCTGTTCGTGTTCAACCTCGAGCCGCTGTGGCAGCCGCTGTTCCAGGGCCTCGTGCTCGCCGCCGCGGTGTGCCTCGGCGCGCTGCGCCTGCTGCGCGTGCGCAATCGACTCGACCTATATGGCTGACACCTCGAACCCCGCCGCGCGCCTGGACTCGGCCCAAGTTTCGATCTGGCGCCGCCTCGACCCGGCCATCGTCTCGGCGTTCGGCTGCATCGTCGTGCTGCTGCTGGTCGGCAGCCTTTACTCGAGCAGCTTCCTGTCGCCGGAGTACCTGCTGCAGCAGTTGAAGGTGGCCTCCTTCCTCGGCGTCATCGCGACCGGTGCGATGATCGTGATCCTGCTCGGGCACATCGACCTGTCGGTGCCGTGGGTGGTGGCAGTCGGCGGCATGATGGCCACCGCCGCGACTGGCTGGGGGCCGGTTGGCCAGGCGCTCGCGATCCCGTTCGGCATCGCATGCGGCGTCGCGCTCGGATTGGTCAACGGCGCCGGGGTGGCTTATCTGCGCCTGCCATCGATGATCGTCACGCTGGCCGTCAACGCGATCGCGCAAGGCCTGATGGTCGTGCACACCGGTGGCTTCTCGCCGCAGGACGCCTCGTCGCCGGCGATGCGCTTCATCGCCACCGGCAAGAGCCTGTTCGGCATCCCCAACGGGCTGATCGTCTGGGCGGTGATCGGCGCCGGCGCAGTGTTCCTGCTGGCGCGCACCACCTTCGGCCGCGTCGTCTACGCGATCGGCAACCGCGAGCGGGCGGCCTATCTGTCGGGGGCGCGCACGCGCGCCATCGTGCTCGCGAGCTTCGCGCTCGCGGGCGGCCTGTCGGCGTTCGGCGGCGTGCTGCTGGCCGGCTACGCGAGCAAAGCCGCGCAGGCCATGGGGGACCCCTACCTGCTGCCGGCGATCGCCGCAGTCGTGCTCGGCGGCACATCGATCCTCGGCGGGCGCGGCAACTACCTCGGCACCGTCGCCGGGGTCATCCTGATCACGCTGCTGCAGTCGATCCTGTCGGTGATGCAGATCGAGGAATACGGCCGCCACGTCATCTACGGCGTCGTGATCATCACGATGCTTCTGGTGTACGGCCGCGGCCGGCGCCATTTGGACTGAGTCGAGGGAACCATGGTCATCGCGCTGACTGCCGATTTCGAGGTGCTGGACGAGCGTTTCCGCGCGCTGGCGTTTCCCAACGTGCACCTCGAAAAGCTCTACACCGGATGCCGCTGGGCCGAGGGGCCGGCGTGGTTCGCAGCCGGGCGCTACCTGGTGTGGTCGGACATCCCCAACGACCGCATGCTGCGCTGGGACGATACCGACGGCTCGGTGTCGGTGTTCCGCTCGCCTGCGATGAACACCAACGGCCACACCGTCGACCGCGAAGGCCGCCTGGTGTCGTGCGAACACCGCGGGCGCTGCATCTCGCGCACCGGCTTCGACGGCAAGCGCGAAGTGCTGGCCGACCGCTACGAAGGCAGGCACTTCAATTCGCCGAACGACCTGGTCGTCAAGTCCGACGGCAGCATCTGGTTCACCGACCCGAGCTACGGCATCGACTCCGACTACGAAGGTGACGCGTCAGCAACCGAGATCGGCGCGCGCAACGTCTACCGGCTGGACCCCGACAGCCGACGCCTCACGATCATTGCCGACGACTTCGTGCAGCCGAACGGGCTCGCCTTTTCGCCCGACGAATCGCTGCTGTACATCGTCGACACCGGCCTCACGCACAAGGTCGATGGTCCGCACCACGTGCGCCGTTTCAAGGTGGCGAGCAACGGCCAATCGCTGGCCGGCGGCGGCGAGGTGTTCGCCACCTGCCCGGTTGGCCTGTACGACGGTTTCCGCATCGACACCGCCGGCAACCTGTGGCTGTCGGCCGGCGACGGCGTGCACTGCCACGCACCCGACGGCACGCTGCTCGGCAAGATCCGCGTGCCCGAAACGGTGTCCAACGTCTGTTTCGGTGGTGCGAAGCTGAACCGCCTGTTCATCTGCGGGACGACATCGCTGTACTCGGTTTACCTCAATGCACGTGCTGCACCTCGCGGCTGACGCGGCAGGTGCTCGCTCACCCGGGGCGCGCGATCAGCCACCGCGCCGGCGCGCTCAACGACGGCAGCTTGCGGCGCGAACTGATCATGCGCTCGATCTCGCGCCCGGCGTCGCCAATCAGCACCAGGATTGCGCGCTCGGCCTTCCTGGGGTCGCGTGCGATCACCGCATCGAGCACCGCGCGGTGCTGCGGCAGCGAGTTGCCGGCGCGCTCGGGCTTCAACGTCGACAGCTCGAAGCTCACGCGCAGCACGGCGCCGAGCGCCTTGCTCATCTGCAGCATCATGCGGTTGTGGCTGGCGCGCAGCAGGCCTTGGTGAAAGCGCAGGTCGGGCGTCACGTAGTCGCCGCCGTGCTCCACCGCATGCGTCATGCCGGCGAAGGCGGCCTCGATCTCCGCGATGTCGCGCGCCGTGGCGCGCAGCGCGGCCAGCCGCACACCGGCCGGCTCGACCACCACGCGCAGCTCGTGCAGGTCGCGCAGGAAGTCGCGAGTCAATCCGGCCTTCGATTGCCAAGCCACGAGATCGGGGTCGAACCAGTTCCAGTCCTGCGCCGGTTGCACGCGCGTGCCGACCTTCGGGCCGGTGCGCAGCAGCCCCTTGGCGACCAGCGACTTCACCGCCTCGCGCACCACCGTGCGGCTGACACCGAGCTCCTCGCCGAGCAGCGGCTCGGACGGCAACGCCGCGCCCGCCGCGTACTGCCCGGCGACGATGGCCTCGCCCAGCAGGTCGAGCGTGTTGCCGTGGACGTTCTTGATTTTCATGCGGACGCGCGCAAAGGCGCGCCATCAACCGCGAACGAACAAGGTCACCAGCGGCTCGTCACCGACTTGCCGGCTCCAGTGGCCGTGCAGCTTGGCGTCGAAGCTCGCGCCTGGCGGCAACACGTCGGCCGAATAGAAGTGCTCGCCCGGTGCGAAGACACGCGAGCTGCCGTCCTGCAGGCCGATCTCCATGCGCCCGCGCAGTATGAATACCCACTGCGGGTTCTCGGTGCAGTGGAATTCGCTGCGAAAACCCGGCGGGCTCTCGCGCAGTTGGTAGCCGCCGCTGGTCATCAGCGCCGACAGGCGCGCCTGCGGCTTGCCTTCTGTCAACGCAATCACCTCGTCGCGCCAACGCGCGCTGCCGTCGGCAGCGGTGTACAGCACGACCTTGGTGAAGCTGGCCATGCTCACACGCTCGCG
>JBIODO010000160.1:0-8711 GCA_044445225.1 Burkholderiales bacterium | reverse complement strand
TGGTCAGCTCATGAAGTCGCTTCATCTCTAGAACCCCGCACGATCAGCATGCCCACCACACCGACACGTGCGCGCAGCATGCACCATTGGGTCGCCAGCCGGCGTCCCCTCTTACAGCGAGGTCGGCGACCACGCGCGTTCGGGCGCCGATTGGGAGCGGGTATCCTGCCGCCCTCAAAGATCATGGCGGCCATCCACATCACCGACATCGAGGCCGCCATCAACTGGTGGCGCGAGCATTCGCCCTCGCCCGACGGCATCACGGCTTGCGCCGAGGTGCGTGCGCTGGCCGAGGTGTACGCACTGCTGGTCTACTACCACGACGACGAGGCCGACGAGTCATCGATGCCCGACGCAGCGCGTGCCGCCTGGCTGCGCTGGTATGCCCATACGCCCGACGCGCCGTGCATCGCGATCTGCTCCACCGCGCAGGGCGATCCGGTGTGCAAGGGCTGCGGGCGCAGCGAGCACGAGGTGCAACACTGGCCCATGATGTCGCCCGCCGAGAAGCGCGTGGTGTGGCGCCGCATCACGCTGCAGGCCACCGCATGGCGCTTCAACCGCTACGCCGAGCGCGCGCGGTCGGCCACCGGCGTCGACCATCCGCAAGCCACCGCACCCGCGCGCGCGAGCGTTCAGCCATGACGGGTCGGCGGCGGTGACGACCCCGGCCCCGCCCGGGGGCACGATCCACGTCGCGCCGCCGACGCCGACCGCTGCCCGCCTGTGGCGCGACGATGCGCGGCACATCGCGGCGTTGGCATGGCCGGTGCTGGTGGGCCAGCTCGCCGTGCTGGGATTTGCCACCGTCGACACCATCCTGGTGGGCCGCCATGCGTCGAGCGACCTCGCCGCGTTCGCAGTCGGCTCGGCCAGCTACGTCACGGTGTTCATCGGCTTGATGGGCGTGGTGCTGGCAATCGGGCCGATCGTCGGCCAGATGTACGGCGCCAAGCGGTTGGCCGAGGCCGGCCACCAGTTGCACCAGGGCGTGTGGCTGGCGATCGCGCTGTCGCTGCTGGGCAGCTCGTTGCTGGTGTTCCCGGCGCCCTTCCTGGCACTGGCGCATGCCACACCCGAGATGGCCGACAAGATCCGCGGCTACCTGCTGGCGCTGGCGTTCTCGCTGCCGGCCTCGCTGCTGTTCACCGTGTACCGCGGCTTCAACATCGCGGTGTCGCGGCCGAAAGCGGTGATGGTGCTGCAACTGGGCGGCCTGGCGCTGAAGGTGCCGCTGTCGGCCGCATTGATCTCGGGTGTGCCGGCGCTCGGCATGCCGGCACTCGGAGTCACCGGTTGCGGCCTGTCGACCTTGATCGCCATGTGGGCGCAGACGGTGGCCGCCGTGGTGGTGCTGCGGCGCGACCCGTTCTACGACCGCTTCTCGCTGCGCGGCCATGGACTGGCGCCGCCGCACCGTGCATCCCTGCTGGCGCTGGCGCGCCTGGGCGTGCCGATGGGGCTGACGATTCTGATCGAGGTCACCGGCTTCGCCTTCATGGCGATCTTCATCGCGCGCCTGGGCGCCACGTCGGTGGCCGGCCATCAAATCGCCGCCAACCTGGTGTCGCTGATCTTCATGATGCCGCTGGCGCTGTCCAACGCCACCTCGACGCTGGTGGCGCAGAGCATCGGCGCCAATCGCCTGCGTGCCGCCCGGCGCCTTGGCTGGCACGGTCTGCAGGTGACGATGGCGATGGCCGCGCTGATCGGCACGCTGGTGCTGGTGACGCGCGAGGCCATCGTCGGCCTGTACACGCGCGACGCCGCGGTGGCGGCGGCGGCGCTGTCGCTGCTGAGCTGGGTCGCGCTGTTCCACCTGGGCGACGCGCTGCAGACGTTTTCGCAGTTCGTGCTGCGTGCCTGGCGCATCACCGTGATCTCGCTGGTGGTATTTGCGCTGGCGATGTGGGGGCTCGGCCTGGGCGGCGGCTACATGCTCGCGTTCAACGTCTGGGGCATCACGCCGCTGCCGTGGCGCAGCGCCACCGGCTTCTGGATCGCGTCGACCGCCGGGCTGTGGAGCGCCGGCGTCGTGCTGACCGCGTTTCTGCTGTGGATGCAGCAGCAGCGCACGCGGTCGCTGCCCGAAGACTCGGTGCTCAGGCCGGCAACGTGATCACGAAGCAGCTGCCGCCGCCGTCGCGCGCCTCGCAGCGCACGCTGCCGCCGTGGCGCTCGGCGATCTGCTTGACCAGGCTCAGGCCGAGGCCGACGCCGCCCTCGCGCTCGGCGTGCCCGGGCAGCCGAAAGAACGCCTCGAAGATGCGCTCGCGATAGCCCTCGGGCACGCCAGGGCCGCGATCGCACACACTCAGCCGTGCCGACGGGCCCTGGCGCCCGACGAACACCTCGATCTCGCCGTCACCGTAGCGCCGCGCGTTCTCCAACAGGTTGCGCAATGCGCGGCGCAGCAGGCGCTCGTCGCCCGACACGGTGCACGTCGTGCCCTCGACCTGCGCGTCGACGCGCGCCGCCTCTTCGGCGGCCAGGCCGAGCAGCTCGACGCTCTCGGGCTTGAGCGACCAGGCGCCGGCGTCGAGCCGGCTGGCCAGCAGCACCTCTTCGACCAGCGCATCGAGCTCGGCGATATTGGCCTCGGCCTCGCGACGCAAGGCGTCGCGAGGCGCGCCGTCTGCCTGCGGCAGCATCGCCACCGCCATCTTCAAACGCGCCAACGGCGAGCGCAGCTCGTGGCTGGCATTGGCCAGCAGGCTCTGGTGCGAGCGCAACAGCGTCTCGACGCGCTCGGCCGCCAGATTGAAGCTGCGCGCCACCGCGGCCACCTCGTCGCGCCCCGATTCGTCGACGCGCTGGCCGAGCGAGCCGGCACCGAAACGCTCGACACCCGCCTTCAGCGACTCGAGGCGCCGCGTCAGGCTGCGCACCACCGGGTAGGCGCCGGCGGCCACCGCCACGAACAGCAGCGCCAACAGCGCCAGCAAGCCGACACCGGGCGGCCATTGCGGCGGCAGCAGCATGGCCGTCCAGCCGATGCCCTTCGGACGCGGCGGCCCACCCTCCCCGGGCGGGCCCGGTGCACGCTCGGCGTCACCCGCGGCGGCGCGCGCGGCACCGAAGCCCCGCCCCGCGCCGGGGCGCATCACCCACAGTGTGCGGCCGTCATCGAGCCGCACCGGCGCACCGTGGCGGCCACTGTCCGCTTCACGGCGCAGGTAGGCATCGGCGGCGCCGATGCGCTGGCCGCTGGCGTCGTCGAGCGCCATCGGCAGGCGCAGGCGCAGCGACCACTCGCGCAATGCCACTGCCTGCTGCTCGGGGTCAGCGTCGGCCGCCGGCAACGACCGCTGCACCAGCTCGGCCCAGGCGCCCATTCGCTCGCTGGCAACGCCTTCGATGCGCTGGCGCTCGCTCTCGAGGTGACGCTGCACGAACCAGCCCGACACCAGCGCGAAGGCGCCGAGCACGCTCACCACGGTGAGCCAGATGCGCAGGTACAACGAGCTCATCCCGGCCCCTGAGCCGCAGCCGCGGCCGTCAAGTTTCAGCGTCCTGCTTGCGTGCGAACACGTAGCCGACGCCGCGCACGGTGAGCAACCGCTTGGGCGCCTTGGGGTCGTCTTCGATCGCCGCGCGGATGCGCGACACGTGCACGTCGATGCTGCGGTCGAATGCCTCCAGCGGATGGCCCTTGAGCCCGTCCATGATCTGGTCGCGCGACAGCACGCGGCCGGCGCCTTGCGCCAGCACCACCAGCAGATCGAACTGGTGGCTGGTGAGGTCGCACGGCTTGCCGTCGACGCGCGCCTGGCGCGCGCCGAGGTCGATCTCCAGGCGGCCGAAGCGCAGCACCTCGTCGTCACCGGGTGGCGCTGCGCTGCGCCGCAGCAGCGCCTTCACGCGCGCCAGCAGCTCGCGCGGCTCGAACGGCTTGGGCAGGTAGTCGTCGGCGCCGATCTCCAGGCCGACGATGCGATCGGGCGGCTCACCCCGCGCGGTGAGCATCAGCAGCGGCAGGCGCCGCGTGCGCGCGTCGGCGCGCAACTCGCGCGTCAGATCCAGGCCATCGCCATCGGGCAGCATCAGGTCGAGCAGCAGGGCGTCGAACGCCTCCTGGCGCAGGTATTCACGGCCGCTGGCCAGCGAGCCGGCGGTGATGACTTCGAAGCCGTTGGCCCGCAAGTAGTCGACTACCATCGCCGTCAAGCGGGTGTCGTCGTCGATCAGCAGCAGGCGCGCGGTCATGGTGGTTCGCTTGGGGTTGCGCGCGTCACGCGCCGGCGCACCGGATGACAATCGGTGCCCGGCGCGCAGGCGTGTTGCGTGCAAGCTTAACCTTTGGGTTGCTCCATTGCGCCGCGTTCCTGCTGGTGGCGCTGCATCATGTCGCGGCGCTGCTTCATGCGCTCGGCCAGCTGGGCGCGCTGCTCCGGCGTGAGCACTGCACTGGCGTCGAGCATGGCCTGCATCCAGCGGCGGCTCGACTGGTCGTGCGACTGCAGCATCTGCTGGCGCACGGCCTCGACGGCGCGGGCATCGACGGTGGGCTGCGCGAACAGCGCCATCAGTTGTTCACGCTCGCCGCGCGAGGCCTGGTGCTGCGCCTGCAGATCGGCCCGCGCCGACTTCATGATCTCCTGGATGCGGCTGCGCTGGTCGGGGGTGGCGTTCACGCTGTTGAGCATGCGCTCGAGCATGCGGCCGTCGCCGTGCCCGCCGTGGGCATATCCGCGCCCTGCCGGAGCTTGCGGTGCACTGGCGGGTTGAGCCTGGGCGACCGCGACGAACGCGCCGGCCACTGCCAACAACAGCCCGGCAGCGAACAAGCGCGTGCCGCGCAACGAATCGGGGAACAAGGTCTTGGTCTGCATGGTGTCCTCTGGGAACTGAGTCAACGATGGACGTCATGCTCGCGGCGGCACGTTGCCCAGCGATGGGCCAGCCGTAAAGCAGCGTAAAGCCCTCAGCCGGCTGCGGCTTCCACCCGCGTGAGCCGCCTGCGCATCGCGAAGTCGGGGTTCGAGCACGACAGCTCCAGCCGCAGCAGCAGTCCACTGGCACGGTCGACCGCCATCACGCCGCTCAAGCGCGCGAACCCGCCGTCGGTGGTGGGCGCGTCGCCGAACAGCTCGATCACCACCACGTCGAACGAACGACCGACGACTTGCTGCACGCCCTGCGCCACCACTTGCCCGCGCACGCGGGCGGGCCCTACCCCGGCGGGATCGGCCGCGTACAACTCGCCGACCAGCACCTGCCCCAATTGCAGATCAGGCTTGAGCAGCCGATGCCACGACACCAGGGGCGCACGGCTGTCGGGGCGCGTATTGCCGGCCAGATCCTGCGACCACAGGCCGGGCAATGCCTGGCCGCCGAGATCGGGCGCGAATTCAACGTGGTCACGCTTGAGCGCGACCACGCGCATGCCCAGTTCCTTGGCTGACCCGCGGCGCCCGGTGCGCTCTTCGTAGACGAAGCGCTCGCCCGCGCGCAGCGGCAGCGATGCGGCCCGAGCCGCACTCATCGCTTCGGGCGGCGGCGGGCAATCGCGCCGTTGCGCGGCCACCTGCAGCGCCTCGAAGCTGCCCTTTAGTGTGGCCAGTTCCTGGGCCTCGACGCCGTCAGGGCGCATCGCCATCAGCGCGGGCCAGAACACCATGACCCCGACGCTGAGCGCGATCACGTTGCTGCCCATGCGCTCGTCGACCGCATAGGCCACCTCGGCGGCTTTCAGCTGCACGCGGTCGGATTCGTCGTACAGCCGCTCGCAATCCCAGCCGGTATAGCGCGCGGGGTCGGTGGGCTCGGGAGCCACGTCGGACGAGCGGGTGGCGCAGCCCCCGGCGGCACACATCAGCAGGGTGGCTAACACGCAGCGGCTGCGCAAGCAGGATGTCACTTGGAAACGGATCAACTCGTGCGCCAATGGTAGCGCGCTGCAAACACCCCGCCGCCGCGCCACCCACGTGGATCGATGGGTGAAGCGCCGTCAGTGCAGCCGCAACTCAACCGGCGGTGGCTGTCTGCCGCGTTACCGTCAGTGCGGGCGCCTGCGCCAGCGTCTGGTAGACCACGCAATAGCGTTCGGTCAGCCGCAGCAGCGTGGCCAGTTGTTCCTGCGACGCGTTGGTGTCGAGATCGAAATGCAGGCGGATCACCTGAAAGCCCACCGGCGCATCTTTGGCCACACCGAGCGTGCCGCGAAAATCGAGATCACCCTCGGCGCGCACGTGGGCGTCGCGCAGCTCGATGCCCAGCGCCGTGGCCACCGCGTTGAGCGTGACGCCCGCACAGGCCACCAGCGCCTGCAGCAGCATGTCGCCCGAGCAGGCAGCCAGGCCGTCGCCGCCGGTGCCTGGGTGCAGGCCCGCCTTGACCAGCGCCTGGCCGGTTTGCACGCTGCAGGTCACGCCATCGCCGAGCCGGCCATCGGCGCGCAGCGTGATGCGCGCAGCCGCCGGCTGATCACGGTACTGCTCCTTGAGCGGAGCCTGCAGCGAGCGCAACTGGTCGGGGTTCATCGGGGCAGATCCTCGCAAATGCGTCGGCGCGCACTCATTGGAATGCGCGGCGCGGTGGACGATCACCGATCGTAGCGTCTCGTCGCGGCCCGCGCGCGCCGTGTAGGCATCGTTCAGGCAGGCGCCGGCCCGGCGTCGATGAGTTGCACCGCGGGCGGACTCACCAGCCGCGCCGCATCGGCCGCCGGCGCGTGCAGCCAGCGATCGACGTCTTCGAGCTCGATCGACACCACGCTGCGCTTGTCTTGCCGCTCGGGTGCGAGCCTGGGGTCGGGCTTGTGCATGCGGCGCATCAGCGGATGGTCGTCGGCATTGATCGTCAGCATCGTGTAGCTCTCGAGCGCGGCACCCGTGGTTTTGTCGATCCACGTGTTCCACAACCCGGCCAGGCCCCAGGGTGCGCCATCGGCGCGCCGAAAACGCCACCAGACGTTGCGCCCGCTCTCCCAGTTGGGTTCGTCGAACGACAGTGCCGGGATCACGCAGCGCTTGCCGTGGCGCCACGCGTCTTTGAACGAGGGCTTGCGGGTCACGTCTTCGAAGCGCGCGTTGACCGTGGCGAACGCCAGCTTGGGCGTCTGGGCAAACCACGGCACGAGCCCCCACTGCCCGAGCACCAGTTCGCGCTCGGCTTCGCTCGCATCGCGCGCGGCCCGAATGAAGGGGCCGAGCGAGCGCGGAAACAACTCGTCGCCGCGCCAGGCGTCGTCGCGCCCGACGTGCCAGTGGCGCTCGATGGCCGCGGTGTCCGGGCTGATGTAGCGGGTGCACATGACGCAGCCGATGATGGCACGGCCCAAGCGGGCAAGCGGCGCCGATGCCCGGCGGCGCAGGCCCATGCAACGCCGTGTTAGAGGTGCCGCGCTACGACGCACGACGGCAAACATTCCACCATCGAACCCCCGCGGATGAGTGGCTCATTTGCACAGTTCCCCTATTGCCTGCCTGCGCGCCGTCCGTACGCTGTCGGCGTCACCCCCAACGTGGCGAGGCGCACATGAACTGGAAGGATCTCTACGTGGGCGCGATTCGACGGCCGGAGGCCGTGCAGGCGCTGCTGGACCACGGCCTGGCCGCCGTGAAGGCGAGCGACGATGCCTTGCTGCAAGGCAAGATCACGGCGGCCACGGCGACCCCGTTCAAGCTGTGCGCCACGCTCGATGCGCATGGCGTGCCGGTGCCGCTCGACGCCGCGCGCCACGTCAGCGGCGACCTCCTCAACGACTGAATTGCGCCGCCGGCGCTACGAGACGCAGTAGCGCTCCAGAAACTTCGGCCACACGTTGAGTGCGTACTGAAGCTGCAGCGTGGCGCGCAAGCTCGCGTCGGCCTTCGGGCCGGTGAACGCCTCCCACTCGGCGGCCGACATGTGGTCGCCCACCGCCTCGGCCACCAGCAACGCAAACGGCGCCGGCGGCAGCATGTGCTCGCCGAAGTCGACGAGCCGGTACTGGCGCCCCTGCATCACCAGGTCGAGCACGTCGGCGGCGGATGCGTGCGCATGCGACGCGCGCAGCGCCAATGACTCACTGATGATGGCAAGTGCGATCGCATCGGGCATGGCTGCACTCTAACCGTCAGGCCACGCACTGGGCACGCTCGCTGCCTGTCAAGAAGCGGGGGCCGGCACCCGCATGAGGGGACGCGGCGTCATGCTTGACCCGCGCCATGCATGCCGTCAGCATGCCGGCATGCATGCAAGAACTTGGGCCGGCGCGCTCCTTTCGGCAGCGTGGCTGGCCCTGTGCGTGCCGGCGCAAGCCGAGTCGCTGCGCTGCGGCAACGGCACTGCCGACGAAGGGGACTCACGCCTGGCCGTGGCGTACAAGTGCGGCCAGCCATTGCTGGCTGACACCTACTGCGCGCAGGTGTTTTACACGCAATCGCTGAACCCCGTGCCCGAACCATTCGCGAGCGTGCTCGTGCCCTGCCAACCCGTTGAAGAGTGGCTCTACGACCGCGGGCCGGGCAACCTGATGGCCACGGTGCGCTTTCGCTCCGGCAGAGTTCAATCGATTGTCTACGGACGGGTGCCGCACTGAGGCTCTGAGCCTCGAACAAGGCCGGTGCTTGCGCGGCAGCGATACCGCCCAGATTGATTCTCCACCGAACGCCGCCGGCGAATGCATCAAGTTCAGAGGCGGCATCGTTTTGCGCTTCGGCCCAAACGCGATACAACTGCGCTGCGCCCCGCATGGGCGCGATCGTACGGTTGGGGCGCAGCGCAGT
>JBIODO010000159.1:0-8714 GCA_044445225.1 Burkholderiales bacterium | reverse complement strand
TGTGGTTCCACACCTGCGCGGCGTTGTTGAAGATCGCCGCATGTTCGATTTGGTTGGCGGTGGCGATGATGATCTGCTGCAACGACAAGTCGGCGAAGGGCGTGCCGACAACCGCCTTGTTCAAGGCGTCGACATAGCCCTGGTGATGTTGGTCGCGGTGCAAGCCCACGGTGCGCGCCGAAATGAACGGCGACAGCGCCCCTTCGGCATAGGGCAACGACGGCATCACGTGCGGGCCGATCGCTGCCATGGAACTCAGCGTCGTCATGGCCATGGTCATCGAACTCCTTGGTTGTCTGCGCAGTGAATGCACTCACCTTAGCTGCGTCCGTCGCGCGGCGTCGGTACGGTGTCGCACACGTGGCACGATGCCGGGGCGTCGGCGACGCGACGAGGCTGGGTCCTACAAGCTCCGGTGCGCTGTCCGACAGACGGCGTCGATCGCGCTGCCTACCATCGGTCGACAGCGCACTGCGCGGCCCACTGACGTCGCGCCGCAAGTGCCACCCCACGTCACCAACAGCCCGTGCGGCACGCGGCCGCATGGAAGGAGCCCTCATGACCCAGGTTGTGAATGACAAACCGCCTTGGAGCACCGCGTCGTTCGGCGATGCAGCTGACACCTCGCCGATGGAGCTCTCTGTCCTGGGCGATCACCTCGACTCATGCAAACGATCGCTCGGTCGTTGGTTCACCCTGCAATGCGCTGCAGAGCGCATGAATCGCTTCGTGGCCTCTCGCTTTGTGACCACACTGACGGTGGTTGCGCTGTTGGTCGGCCTGATCTCGACGTGGTCGTGACGGCATGGCGCCCCGCGACCTGCGGCGCGTGATCCCGGGCGCAGCACGATCACTGCTGGACATTCTGGACGGCACCCGTGGCCCGGTGCAGCCGCCCATCCGCTCGGAGATCTTTGGCCTGCAGCGTTTTGCGCAGCATGGTCGCAGCCTCGGTGAAACGCACCGCGCCGAGCACGCGCGGGCGCGCGAAGCGACGTTCTTTCCGCGCCTGCGCAGCAACATCCGTACCCTGCGCGAGGCGCACCACTACATCGGTGTGCAGGCGAGCACCGGCTACGACATCAGCCCGGCCGCCGAATGGCTGCTCGACAACTTTCACCTCATCGAGGCCCAACTCAAGCAGATCCACGAAGGACTGCCGCGCAGCTACTTTCGCGCGCTGCCGGTGTTGCTCGACGAGCCTCTGGCCGGACTGCCGCGGGTCTACGGCATCGCCTGGGCTTTCGTCGCACACACCGATGGTGCGTTCGACGAAGACCTGCTGATCCAGTTTCTCACCGCCTATCAGGAAACGCGCGAACTGAATCTGAGCGAGGTCTGGGCACTGCCCACCACCTTGCGCGTGGTGCTGATCGAAAACCTGCGACGTCTCGCCGAACGTGTGGCGTGCAACAAGGCGGCCCGCGAGGCGGCCAACCTGTGCTGCGACCGCATCGACGAGTGCACTGCGCAGGACCTCGACACCTTGCTGGCCGAACTGCATCAACGAGGCGTCGGCCGTGTCTTTCTGGCGCAGATGGCGCAACGGCTGCAAGACCGCAGCAACACACAGACCCCTCGGCATGCGTCGCACCACGACGAATGGCTGCACCAGGCGTTGCCCGACCTCGCCGCGGCGCAGGCACAGCAAATCGCCGACCAGGCAGCCGACAACCTGAGCGTGAGCAACGCGGTCGTTTCGTTGCGCGCCATCGGCGACGCCGATTGGACCGACATCGTGGCCCACAGCGGTGCGCTGATGCGGCTGATGCTCGGCTCGCCGGTGTTCGAGGCCGAGCACGCGACCACGCGCGACCAGACGCTGCATGGCATCGAACGGCTGGCCAAGCGCAGCGGGCGCAGCGAGCTGTCGGTGGCGCACACGTTGCTGGGCCTCATGCACGCCGCCGACCCGACCGACGCCGCCGCCGCGGTGACCAGCCACTGGCTGACCGGTGCCGGCCGACCGGCGCTGGTCAGCGCACTGGGCATGCACGAGCGCGCAGCGCTGTTCGGCCGCGGCGCCATGCGCCACCTGTCGCTGCCGTTGTATCTGGGCTCGCTGTTGCTCGGCACCGTTGGCGTGATGGCGTGGCTGCTGCGCGACTCCAACGTCGGCATGACCCACGCCCCGCTCGCGTGGGGGTTGGGTCTGTTGGCTGCGGTGGTGATGTTGTTCCCGGCATCCGAAGCGGTGGTGGCGGTGATCAACCGGCTGATCAGCGAATCCATTCGGCCCCGGCATCTGCCGCGACTGGCCTTGGCCAACGGCATCCCTCCCGAGCACGGCGTGATGGTGGTGATACCAGCCATGCTGACCGACACCGCGTCGACCGAGCAGCTGGTGCATCGCCTGCAACTGCATCACCTCGCCAATCCGGAACGCCATGCGCAGCTCGCACTGCTCACCGACTGGGCCGACGCCGATACCGCGACCACTGACTTGGACAGCACGTTACTGGCCGACGCGGTGGCGCAGATTCAGGCGCTCAACGCACGTTACCCCGCCGACGGCGAAGCGGGCGTGCCGCGCTTTCTCGTGCTACACCGTGCGCGACGCTTCAGTGAGTCCGAGCAGCGCTGGATCGGTTGGGAACGCAAGCGCGGCAAACTCGAACAGTTGATCGCCACGTTGGCCGGGGCCGCTCCCGCCGCTTTCCTCGATTTGGGCGATGCATCGCGCATCGCAGCGAACACGCGCTACGTCGTCACGCTCGACAGCGACACCCAGCTGCCTCCCGGCTGCCTGCGCGCGCTGGTGGGCGTGGCTGCGCACCCGCAGAACGAGCCTCGGCTCGATGCCGTCACGCGCAGGGTCGTTGGCGGCTATGGCATCTTGCAGCCGCGCATCGTCACGCCACTGCCCACACCGCGCAGCTTCACGCTGTACCACTGGCTGTTCGCGGGGCGTTGCGGCACCGACCCGTACAGCGCAGCGACCTCCGAGGTCTACCAAGACCTGTTCGGCGAGGGCAGCTATACCGGCAAGGGCCTGCTCAACGTACGGGCCGTGCATGCCGCGCTGGCCGGCAGGCTGCCCGAGGGCCAAGTGCTGAGTCACGACCTGCTCGAGGGCTCGCTCGCTCGCTGTGCCGCTGTCACCGACATCACCGTGATCGAGGACGCCCCGTTTCACGCCGACGTCGCGGCCTCGCGCGTGCACCGCTGGATGCGCGGCGACTGGCAATTGCTGCCGATCCTGCTGCATCCCGAGCGCTACCGCCTGCGTGCCATCAACCGCTGGAAGATGTTCGACAACCTGCGCCGCTCGCTGGTCGCGCCGATGAGCCTGGTGCTCTTACTGCTGGCACTCGGCGGCGCCGTGTTGTCGCCGTGGGCTGCACTGGCCGTGGTCATGGCGGCCTTCACGGCCGGGCCCTTGATGGGCGCCATCGCGGGCTTCTCGCCCAGCCGCGACGATGTGGCCAAGCTTCACTTCTATCGCCAGGCGAGCGTCGATCTGGCGCGCGCGCTGTGGGGTGGGCTGTGGCACCTGGCGCAACTGACGCAGCTTTCACTGATGGCACTCGACGCCATCGGGCGGGCTGTCTGGCGCACGGCCATCAGTCATCGCCACCTGTTGCAATGGACCACGGCCGCGAGCGCCCAGGCGCAGGTGCAGACCACTGCCGTGAGCTTGCTGCGCCAACACCGCCTGCAGCCGGTGGTGGCGTTGGCGCTGCTTGGCGCGCTGCTCGGCGCGGGCATGCCGCACCCGTGGTGGGCATTCTCGCTGTGCCTGCTGTGGGCCGCTTCGCCGTTGACAACCTGGTGGGTCAGTCGGGTGCGTCCGGCGCGCGCCGATGCCGCTTTGCCGTTGCGCGATCAGGCGTATTTGCACGGCATCGCGCGCGACACCTGGCGGCTGTTCGAGCGCTGTGTGGGGGCCGAGGACAACCACCTGCCACCCGACAACCTGCAGACCGCGCCGCACGACATGGTGGCGCACCGCACCTCGCCCACCAACATCGGGCTGTACCTGCTGAGCGCTGCCTGTGCGCGGCAGTTCGGCTGGATCGGTACCCAGGAGTTGTTGACGCGTCTGGAGGCGACGCTGGCCACGCTGCGCACGCTGCACCGCCACCGCGGCCACTTCTTGAACTGGTATGACACGGTGACCCGCGCGCCGCTGCTGCCGATGTACGTGTCCACCGTCGACAGCGGCAATTTGAGTGGGCACCTGCTCGCGGTGGCGCAGGCGTGCGAGGAGCTCGCGCACGTACCGCACGACGATGCGGCCACGCGGCGCGCCATCGATCTGTCCATGCAACGCTTGAACCCGATGCTGGCCCGGCAGCCTGAGCTGTTGCATGCGCAACCCGCGTTGGCGCGTCTGCTTGCGCTCGCGGACCCGCTCGAGACCTGTCGTCGAGACACCGATGCGTTCGATCGACTGCTGCGCGAAGCCGATGACGAACTGATCGAGCGTTGGCCTGGCGAGGCCGCTGACGCGGGTGCTGCACCCGTGGCCGTGCGTGACGAATTGCGTTGGTGCCTCGCCGATCACATCGCCACGCTGCGCTCGGCTCGCCTGGATGTGCGAGCCGCCGCAACGGCCCTCGCACAAGACGCGTCGGGCGAGACGAACACCCCATCGCAACGGTTGCTGGCGCTGTCGCGCGCCTGCGAGCAACTCGCGTGGCAACCCGATTTCAGTTTCCTGTACCACCGCAAGCGCCACTTGTTCCACATCGGCTACCGGGTGGCCGAACAACAACTCGACGCGGGCTTCTACGACCTGCTTGCCTCGGAGTCGCGGCTGACCAGCCTGTTGGCCATTGCCAAGGGCGACGTGCCGGTCAGTCACTGGAGTTCGTTGGGCCGGCTGTTCTTTGCCGTCGGCGCCAAAGCGGGCCTGCGCTCGTGGTCGGGCTCGATGTTCGAGTACCTGATGCCCGCTCTGGTGCTCGACGAGCCCCACGGCAGCGTGTTACGCGACGCCAGCCGCGCGGCACTCGACGAGCAGTGGGCCTTCGTGCACGCGCAAGGCATCCCATGGGGCATCTCGGAGTCGGCCTATGCCGGCAGCGACCACACACTGGCCTATCAATACGCCCCGCAAGGTGTGCCCAGGCTGGCGCTGCGCCGCACACCGATCGACGAACTGGTGATCGCGCCGTATGCCACGGCGCTGGCCGCGCAAGTCGCGCCGCACCGTGCGTGCCTGAACTTCGCGGCGTTGGAGGCCCTGGTGCCGCGCGCGCGATACGGCTTCGTCGAAGCGCTCGATTTTTCGCCGGGACGGCAGATCGGTGCCGAGCCATTCACGCCGGTGTTCACGTTCATGGCGCACCACCAGGGCATGACGATCGTGGCACTGGCCAATGTGTTGCTCGATGGCGCCGCGCAACGCTGGGGCATGGCCAATCCGCACCTCGAGGCAGTGGCCTCGCTGCTGCACGAACGCGCGCCGCGCGAGGTGTCGACGCTGTACGAGCCGCCGGCGGGGCCGCCACCACAGGCCTTGCAGCGGCGCGCCCCCGGTTTGCTGCGCGAAGTGCTGCCCGGCTCGACGGCGCTGGAGCCCACGCACGTGCTTTCGAACGGCCGCTACAGCGTGTCGCTGCGCGCCAACGGCGCCGGCGCCAGCCGCTGGGGCGCGGTGGGCATTACCCGCTGGCGCGACGATGCGCTGCGTGATGCCCACGGCAGCTTCTTCTACCTGCATTGGGACCAGCAGCCCCAGCTGGTATCGATCACCCAACATCCTGCACCTGACGCGGCAGCCCACTACCGCAGCCTCTTCCACGCCGACCGCGTGTGCTTCGACGCCGCCTGGGCCGAATTGCAGGCGCACACCACGGTGTGGGTCAGCCCGGAAGACGACATCGAGTTCAGACAAGTCGAGCTGCGCAACCTGAGCGAGCGCACGCTGGACATCGAACTGGTGTCGGCGTTCGAGGTGACAATGGCAGACGCGCGCGCTGACGAGGCCCACGCTGCATTCTCCAACCTGTTCGTCAGTGCACAGTGGTTGGCCGCGCAACAGGCGATCGTCTTTGAACGCAAGCCGCGCCTGGCCACCGAGCAAGGCCTGCATGTCGCGCACTTTCTGTCCGACACCGATCCGCAGGTGGTGGGGGTGCGGCTGCAGACCGACCGCCAACGCTGGCTCGGCCGCAACCGCAGTGCGAACTGGCCATTGGCCTCGTTCGACGCCATCGCGCCGGCGCAACGCGACGGCATGGCGCCCGGCGTTGCGCTCGACACCGGCCTCGATCCGGTTTGTGCGCTGGCCGTGCGTCTGCGCATCGCACCCAACGCCAAGGCGCAGTTGACATTCGCCACTGCGGCCGCCGACAACGGTGCCGTCTTGCAAGCCGTGGTCGACAAGTACCGCCAGAGCAGCCACGTGCAGCGCGCGTCGCTGATGTCGGCCACGCTGACCGGCATTCGACTGCGTGCGCTGCGCATCAGCGCGGAGAACCTGGCTGCTGTGCAGACCTTGACCACGGCGCTGTTGCTGTGCCTGACGCGCCCACAGCTCAGCCCCGTGCGCGTCGAGGATCGGCCGCTCGACGTCTGCGACCGGCGCCTGCTGTGGCGCTTCGGCATATCGGGTGACCGGCCGCTGATTCTGGTTTCGGCCGGTGTCACGCAGAGCCTCGGCCTGCTGCGTTCGCTGGCTCAAGCACTGCGCTGGTGGTCTTGGGGCTGTGTCGCCTGCGACCTGGTGGTGGTGAGTACCGAGGTGGCGTCGTACCAGATGCCGCTGCAACGCGAGATCACTGCGCTGCACGAGCGCCATGCGGCAGAGGTGGCTTCATTGCCCGGCCCTGTGACCACCGGCTTTCATGTGCTGCGTGCCGACGACCTGTCGATCGACGAGCTCAGCACCTTGCACAGCCTGGCGCGTGTGCGCCTGCGCGCCGATGGCCGCCCGCTGCTGCACCATCTGCAGGAATGGGCCGAGCTTCACGAGGAAGCTCTTGCATCGCGGCACGACACCTCGACCTCGGTGGTGGCCGTGGGTGCGGCCGGCCCGGTGGCAACGCGCGCGCCGATCGGCGACTTTGCGACGCCGTCGGGCGAGTTTCGCTTCGAGGTCGGCGCCGGCGCGCGCCCGCTGCGGCCGTGGATCAACGTGCTGGCCAATGCAGCCTTCGGCGCGCAGATCTCGGAGAGTGGTGGCGGCTACACCTGGGCCGTGAACAGCCGCTTGAACCAGCTGACGGCCTGGTCGAACGATCCCGTGGCCGACCCGCCCTCGGAGTGGTTCCTGCTGCAGGACCGCCGAACGATGCAGGCCTGGAGCGTGGCGCCTTCGGCCTGGGGCGACGATGCCGTGACCTACCGCGTGTCGCATGGACAAGGCTACAGCGTTGTCAGCCACCGCCGTGGTGATCTGGAGGTGACGACGTCGTGGTGCGTCGATGCGCAGACGTCGGTCAAGCAGGTGCGAGTGCGCCTGGTGAATCGCGGCCAACGGACGCAGCAACTGCGCGTGATCGGCATGGCCGAATGGATGATGGGCGCGAACCGGGCCGACCGTTGCACCGTGCACACCACGCTGCTGCGTCAGCGCCTGAGTGCATCGAACTCCACAGGGTCCGAAACCGATGACCGGCCGGCGCAGAAACTTACCGCCCTGTTGTGCACGCAGCGCGACCGCACGGCAGGATTCGGCAGCGGCACCGCCTTTCTGGGCTTGGCCGATGCCGACGACGAGACCGAGGACTGGACCTGCGACCGGCGCGAATGGTTCGACGCGCGCGGTGCTCTGGTGTTGCCCGATCACTTCGGCCAACGCAGTGGCAGCGGCCTGGACCCCTGCGCGGCGCTGTCGGCCAGCCTCTCGTTGGCGGCCGGCGAATCGGCCGAGCGCGTGTTCCTGCTCGGCTATGCCGACAGCCCGACGGCCGCGCGCGAGCTCGCCATCAAGGCCGCGGTGATGCCAGCGGCACGGCGCATCGAACAGGTGCGAACGATGTGGGACCAACTGTTGAGTGCCACCACGGTGCAGACACCCGACCCGCTGTTCGACGTGCTGGTCAACCGCTGGCTGCTCTATCAGACGGTGTCCTGCCGCGTCTGGGCCAAGGCCGGTTTCTACCAGGCCGGCGGCGCCACCGGCTTTCGCGATCAGTTGCAGGACACCATGGCGCTGGCCTGGGCCGCCCCAGCGATGCTGCGCGAGCAGATCGTCGCGAGCGCGTCGCGCCAGTTCGCCGAGGGCGATGTGCAGCACTGGTGGCACGCGCCCACGGGCGCCGGCGTGCGCACGCATTTCTCCGATGATCTGCTGTGGCTGCCGCACGCCTGCGTGCACTACCTGCACGCGACTGGCGACGCGGCGCTGCTCGATCAGGAAGTGCCGTTCATCGAAGGGGTCACGATCCCCGATGGGGCCGAAGACGCCTATGACACGCCGCGCACCAGTGCGCAGACGGCAACGGTGTACGAGCACGCCGCCCGTGCGCTCGATCGCAGCCTTCGCGTCGGTGCGCACGGTTTGCCCTTGATGGGCAGCGGCGACTGGAACGACGGCATGAACCGTGTCGGCCACGAGGGCCGAGGCGAGTCGGTGTGGTTGGCTTGGTTCCTGTGTGCGCTGGTGCCTGGCTTCGCGCCCTTGGCGCGCGAGCGCGGCGATATGGAGCGCCCGCTTCGGTGGGAGCGGGCGGCTGATGGCTGGCGCATCGCGCTGCAAGACAGCGCCTGGGATGGGCAATGGTTCAAGCGCGCGTTCTTCGATGACGGCACCGCGTTGGGAT
>JBIODO010000158.1:0-8753 GCA_044445225.1 Burkholderiales bacterium | reverse complement strand
TGCCGAGCGCGGACGCGCCATCGCGGGCGATCGTCGAGCAGATGAAGGCCGACGAAGCGCAACATGCTGCGGCCGCTCAACTCCACGGTGCCGCGCCGCTGCCGGCGCCGATCAGGCTGGCCATGCGCCTGGCCGCGCGCGTGATGACGCGAACGGCTCACCACGTCTGAGGCGCGCCTCTTTCTGCCGACGCAGCACGCCCAGAGCGCGGTGCAATCTACACGGCGATCACCTCATAGCTGGTGCTGATCTGCGCAGTCTTGGCCAGCATCGCGGTGGCCGAGCAGTATTTCTCGTGCGAGAGCGCCACCGCTCGCGCCACGGCGTCGTCGCTCAGCTCACGCCCACTGACGGCGAAGTGCATGTGGATGCGCGTGAAGACCTTGGGATCGCCGGGCGCCCTTTCGGCCTGCAGCTTCACGCTGCAACCTCGCACATCGTGCCTGCCCCGGCGCAGGATGGTCACCACGTCATACGCCGAACAGCCACCAGTGCCGGCCAGCACTGTCTCCATCGGCCTGGGCGCCAGGTTGCGTCCGCCGCCGTCGGGCGCACCGTCCATCGCCACCACGTGGCCGCTGCCTGTCTCGGCCAAAAACGCCATGCCACCGTCGCGAACCCAATGCACCGTGCATTCCATGCCTGCCTCTCCTGCTCTCTGTCACGCGAGTGACCCGTCCCGCATCGGCTCGATGCCCACAAGGTCGCTCGATCATATTGCGATGCAACATCGGCCGCGCTAGACTTGCCTGCATGGCAGCGACCCAGGCCCTTGGGACGGTCGTTGCGCAGGTTGTCTCCTCCACCTCCTCCCATTGGTGGATTGGGCCCGAGGCCCCAAGCCTCGGGCCTTTTTTCTTGGCCGAGCCCCTGCGTGGCCGCATATGATGCGGCGCCGCAAAGGACAGCCCGAAGCCATGGCCCGCACACAGCGCACGCCGCCTGCGGGCAGCCGCGCGGACTACCTGCAACGCATTCTGACCGCCCGCGTCTACGACGTGGCACAGGAGACAGCGCTCGATCACGCCCGCGCGCTATCGCGCAGGTTGGGCAATCACGTGCTGCTCAAGCGCGAAGACCAGCAGAGCGTATTCAGCTTCAAGCTGCGGGGTGCCTACAACAAGATGGTGCACTTGAGCGCTGCGCAACTGGCGCGCGGCGTGATCTGCGCGTCGGCCGGCAACCATGCGCAAGGCGTGGCGTTGGCCGCCAAACGCCTGGGCTGCCGCGCCGTGGTGGTGATGCCGGTGACCACGCCACGCGTGAAGGTCGATGCGGTGCAGGCGCTCGGCGGCGAGGTGGTGCTGCATGGCGACAGCTACTCCGACGCCCATGCGCAGGCAGTAACGCTGCAGCGCAAGCAACGCTTGAGCTTCGTGCATCCTTTCGACGATCCCGACGTGATCGCCGGACAAGGCACCGTCGGCATGGAGATCCTGCGCCAGCATCAGGGGCCGCTCGACGCGGTGTTCGTCGCAGTGGGTGGCGGCGGCCTGATCTCCGGTGTGGCCAGCTACATCAAGGCGGTGCGTCCCGAGGTCAAAGTAATCGGCGTGCAGACGGTCGACTCCGACGCGATGCTGCGCTCGGTGCGCGCCGGCAAGCGCGTGCAACTCGCCGACGTCGGCCTGTTTGCCGATGGCACCGCGGTGAAGCTGGTTGGCGAGGAAACCTTCCGCATCACGCGTGAGCTGGTCGACGGCTTCGTGGTGGTCGACACCGACGAGGTGTGTGCCGCCATCAAGGACGTGTTCCAAGACACCCGCAGCATCCTGGAGCCTTCGGGTGCGATGGGCGTTGCTGGCATCAAGCAATACGTGGCGCGGCACAAGCTCAAGGGCAAGACTCTGGCGGCCATCACCTGCGGCGCGAACATGAACTTCGACCGCCTGCGCTTCGTGGCCGAACGCGCGGAGTTCGGCGAGCAGCGCGAGGCCTTGTTCGCTGTCACGATCCCCGAGCGGCGCGGCTCTTTCAAGCAGTTTTGCGGCCTCATCGGCCCGCGCGCGGTCACCGAGTTCAACTACCGCATCTCCGACGAGCAAGTGGCGCATGTCTTTGTCGGCATCGCGATCTCGCGCCGCGACGAGGCCGGCCGCATCGCGCGACAGTTCGAGCGTCACGGCTTCGCGACCCTCGATCTCACCGATGACGAGCTGGCGAAGGAACACGTGCGCCACATGGTCGGCGGGCGCTCCGAGCTGGCACGCCACGAACGGCTGCTGCGCTTCATCTTTCCCGAGCGACCCGGCGCGCTGATGCGATTCCTGTCGGCCATGAATCCGGGTTGGAACATCAGCCTCTTCCACTACCGCAACCAGGGCGCCGACTACGGACGCATCCTGGTGGGCATCCAGGTGCCGGCCGGCGATCGCGCGGCGTTCGACGAGTTCCTGGCCACGCTGGCCTATCCGTACACCGAGGAAACTCGCAATCCGGTGTACGCGTTGTTCCTGCGCTGATGTGTTGCGTCTGTTGTTCGGTGCCGAGCGGTTCGTGTACGTACACTAACGTGCCATGTCGCCCGACCGTTCGCTGATCGCCCCCACCTCCAAGCCGCTGCTTGAAAGCGCGCTCAAGGAAAAGCTGCAGCGTCGCGCCGAGGCCACCGGCAGCCTGGGCGAGCTCGAGCCGTTGGCGATCCGTCTGGGGCTGATGCAAAACACGCTGAAGCCGCGCTTTCGCGATCCGCAGCTGGTGATCTTTGCTGCCGATCACGGCCTGGCGGTCGACGGCCTGGCCGCGACGCAGCGCAAACAAACCTATGAGCAAGTGTCGCAACTGCTCAGCGGCCAGTTGCCGGTGTCGGTGTTCGCGCGCATCCAGGGTCTGGAGTTGTCGGTGGTCGATTGCGGCGTCGCCGAGATGGTGGCGCCTCACGATCGCCTGATCCGTCGCAAGATCGCGCACGGCACGCGCAACTCGCGCGTCGGCCAGGCGATGTCGGTCGACCAGGCACACGCTGCCATCCGCGCCGGCATGGAAATCGGCGACACGTTGCGCGGCAACCTGGTCGCGGTGGCCGGCATTGGCGTCGGGGCGCACGAAAGCGCGGCGCTGGTGCTGTCGCGGCTCACCGACACACCGGTGCGCGACCTGATCGTCAGCGGCCCCGGCATGAACCCGGATCTGCTCAATCACCTGATGTCGATCGTGCAGGCGGCGCAGGCCAAACACCGCGATGTGACGGACCCGGTGGAAGTGCTGGCTGCGTTTGGCGGCTTCGAGGTCGCGGTGATGGTGGGCGTGCTGCTGGTGGCGGCCAGCAAGCGTCACTTGATCATGGTCGATGGCATGTCGGCTTGCGCGGCGCTGCTCGTGGCCTCACGCATTGCCACACCGGCCACCGACTACTGCGTGTTCTGCCGCAGCCACAGCCATCGCGGACTGGACCAGGCACTTAACCTGTTCCGCGCCTCGGCCTTGCTCGAGCTCGGCATGGAAAGCACCGATGGCACCGGTGCCGCGCTGGCCTGGCCGCTGGTCAAGAGCGCGGCGGCGCTGCTCACCGAAGTGGCCGAGGGTGAAGACCCCGGGCCCTCGCGGCCTTCGGGCGTTAGCACGCAGGCCGCTGAATTCGGGCCGGTTGAAAACGACGGCACCGTGCACTGACGGCGGCCGGCCGCGTCAGCGCGCCGCTGCAGGAATGCGACCAGGTATCGAGGCGGCACCCGTCGGCAATGGCATCGCAGGCAGCGGCGGCGGCGGGGACATGGCCGGCGACGGTGCCACTGCCATCGGCCGCGTTGAGCGGTTGGGCTCGGGCGCCGCGGGTAACTCCAGGCGCACCGTGGCCACGCCGCCGGCAGGGCCCAACTCGGCGCGCCGATGGTTGACCGCCAACAGCACCAGCGAGCCATCGACCACGCCACCCAGGGTCACCGGCCGCGGCGGCTTGTTGTCCACCGCGATCAGCGCCAGCCCGGCTGCTGCGGCGCTCCGGGGTGCCACCACACCGATCAGTTTGTAGCGCGCATCCACCGCCGGCTCAGGCGCCGAATCGATTGCGACCCGGGTGCTGCCCAGCAGGCGCGACAGATCGGCCGCAGCAACCGCCGTGTTGGCGCTCACCGTCACGGCGTGAGCCGGCGCCGCATCGGCGCGCGCCAGCAGGCGCGTCAGCCAAAACACCGCGCTGGCCGCCACCACGGCCCAGATTGCAAACGACAACAGGCGCATCGCCATCGCACGATTATCATGCAGCCCACTTGAGCCGACCGCATCAACGCAGATGAGTTCACTCCGCAACGCCTCTTGCCGCTCGCGCCGCGTGCACGGCTTCACGCTGATAGAGCTGATGGTGGTGCTGGTCATCATCGGCGTGCTGGCGGCCTTCATCGTGCCCAACGTGCTCGACCGTGCCGACGATGCGCGGGTCACCGCCGCGCGCAGCGACGTGAACAATTTGATGCAGGCTCTCAAGCTGTATCGGTTGGACAATCAACGCTATCCCGAGGCCGACCAGGGCTTGAGTGCGCTGGTGCGCAAGCCGACGACGGGAACGATTCCGTCGAACTGGCGTCCCTACCTCGAAAAGCTGCCCAACGATCCATGGGGTCGTCCGTACCAGTACCTCAATCCGGGTGTCAAAGGTGAGATCGATGTCTTCAGCTTCGGCGCCGACGGCCAGCCCGGCGGCGAAGGGACGAACGCCGACGTCGGATCCTGGCAATAGGGGCTACCCGCGGCGTGCCGCGCAGCGCGGCTTCACGCTGATCGAACTGATGGTGGTGATGGCGCTGGTTGCGGTGGCCGTGAGCCTGGTCACGCTGTCGCTGCGCGATCCCGCGTCGGCCCAGCTCGACCGCGAGGCGATGCGGTTGGCCGCATTGCTGGAGACCGCGCGCGCCGAGTCGCGCAGCAGCGGTGTGCCGCTGCGCTTCGAGTTGCCCACGCAACCCGGCGACACCGGCTTTCGCTTCGTCGGCATGATGACGCGCGAGCCGCTGCCCACGCAGTGGCTGGGCGACGGTGTCAGCGCCGAGATCATCGGCGGCGGCCCGCTGACGCTCGGGCCCGAACCACTGATCGGTCCGCAACGCATCGTGCTGCGCCTGGGTGAGCGCAACCTGACGCTGGCCACCGACGGAATCGGCGCGTTCGCTGTTGTGCCATGAGGCCGCACAAGTCCACGACGGTGCGCGGCTTCACGCTGGTTGAAGTGCTGGTGGCGGTGGCCGTGGTGGCCATCACGCTGGCCGCGGGCCTCAAGGCCGCTGGCGCGCTGACCGACAACGCGCAGCGCCTGAGCGAAGTCGTCAACGCGCAATGGTGCGCCGACAACGCACTGACCAATTTGCGCTTGAACAAGCAGCTTCCGGGCATCGGCGACGCCGACTTCGACTGCAATCAACTCGGCCGCGACTACAGGGGCCGCCTGATCACGCGGCCGACGCCAAACCCCAACTTCCGACGCGTCGACGCCGTCGTGCTCGACGATGCGGGCATTGCGATCCTCACCCTGTCGACCGTACTCGGCCGCTACTGAAGACAACGTGGCCCCAGCCATGCGCAAAGCCGCCGGATTCACATTGGTCGAGGTGCTGGTCGCGCTGCTGATCATGGCGATCCTGTCGGCGATGGCCTGGCAAGGCGTCGACGGCATGGTGCGCGCCCGCGACGCCAGCCAGGCAGCCGCCGAGCGCACGCTGCGGCTGACCACCGTGATGGCGCAGTGGGAGCAGGACCTGGCCTCGCTGTATGACAGCGCCAACGTGCCCACCCTCACCTTTGACGGCGCCAACTTGCGGCTGGCCCGTGCCACGCCCGACGGCGTGCAGATCGTCGTGTGGTCGCTGCGTGAGGGTGTGTGGCGCCGCTGGGCCAGCCCGAGCGTGCGGCGCGCGTTCGAGCTGCAGCAGGCGTGGCTGATGAGCCAGCAGCTGATCGGTACCGAAGACCAGCAGGTGCGTCTGCTCGATGGCGCCACGCAGTGGCAGCTGTATTTCTTTCGCGGCAATGCCTGGAGCAACGCGCAGTCGAGCGCCGACGTGACGCAGTCGCCAGCGCCCCCTGCGGCAGTGCCATCGGGCCTCACGGCGCGCGCGGCCCTGCCCAATGGCGTGCGTCTGGTGCTGAGCTTTGGTGACGAGCGCCGCCTCACGCGCGACGTGATGCTGGGCCCATCGTCATGACTTGGCGCTGCCGGCCTTCGCCACGGCGCTCGCGCGGCGCCGCGTTGCTGATCGCCATGTCGCTGCTGGTGCTGGTCAGCACGCTGGCGTCGGGCATGGTGTGGCAGCAGTATCGCGCGATCGAGGTCGAGGCCGCCGAGCGCTCGCGCGTGCAATCGGCGTGGATCCTCAATGGCGCGCTCGACTGGGCGCGCCTGATCCTGCGGGAGGACGCGCGCTCTCCAGGCCCCACCGCGTTGAGCGAGCCGTGGGCCACGCCGCTGGCCGAGGCCCGGTTGTCGACCTTCCTGGCCACCGACAAAGACCACAACGTCGACAGCGGGCCCGACGCGTTTCTCTCCGGATCGATCGTCGATCTGCAGTCGCGCTACAACCTGCGCAACCTGATTGACGGCAACAAGGTCATCGAGACCGAGCTGGCGACCCTGCAACGCCTGTGCGAGGCCGCCGGCGTGCCCACCGACACCGCTGCGCGCATCGCCGAGGGGCTGCGCGCCGCCTGGGCGGGCGGCGATGCGCAGGGTTCGGCAACGCCATTGGTGCCACGCACGGTGGCACAGCTGCAATGGCTGGGCCTGGACCCCGACGTGCTCGATCGCCTGCAGAACTTCGTCGTGTTGCTGCCGGTTCGCACCACGGTCAACGTCAATACGGCCGATGCCGAAGTGATCGCCGCCGTCACCCCGGGTCTGGACCCGGGCGCCGCGCAGGCCCTGGTGCAAGCACGCCAACGCGGCGCCTACGCGTCGGTAGAGGCGGCGCGCAAGCAAGCTCCCTCGCTCGATCCCAAGAACGTCGGTGTGAGATCCAACTACTTCGAAGTCCGCGGCAAGCTGCGCCTGGATGAACGTGCGCTGGAGGAACGCTCGATCGTCGAGCGGCGCGGCGTGGACATAGTGACGATCCTGCGCGAACGCGTGGCGAGCGTGGTGGCCGATCGATGACAAGGCGGCCATGCCAAGGGCTCCCTTTCGCGGCAACTTTGCCTGCCAAGTGCTTGATTTGCGGGCACTTGATCTTGTGAGCCCTGTTCAAAGCGATTAGCCTTCCGGTCCCCATGTCGATCCTGGTCGTCCTGCTGCCCGCGCGTGATCGTTCAGCCCCCGCATCCGGCGAAGCCACTGCGGAGTACAGCTACCTGCTCAGTGCCGACGGCCTCAGCGTGGCACGCCAGGGCCGCACGACCGCGGCGCTGCTGCCCAAGGCCGATACCGTGGTGGCGTGGGTGGGGCCCACCGACGTCAGTTGGCATCGCATCACGCTGCCGCGCGCACCGGCCACCAAACTGCGCGCAGCGCTGGTGGGTCTGGTGGAAGAGCAGTTGCTCGACGATGAGCATGCCGTGCATCTGGCGCTGGCGCCGCAGTCCGCCGCCGGCAGCCCGGCCTGGGTGGCGGCGGTGCACAAGCGCTGGCTGACACAGCATCTGGAACAGCTCGAGAAGGCCGGCTCCTTTGTCGATCGCGCGGTGCCTGCGCTGTGGCCCGAAGAGCCCGGCAGCGGCCACTTCTTCGCCTCGTCCGACAGCGCCGACGGCAGCAGCGCGCAGACCTGGCTTGCCTACGGCGACGCCAACGGCGTGCGCTGCGCGCGCATGGCCGGCACCTGGGTGCGCGAACAACTGCCGGGCTGGGGCCGCGAAGGCACCCGCTGGAGCGCGTCGCCCGCGGTGGCCGCGCAGGCCGAGCGCTGGCTGGGCGCGCCGGTGGCGGTGCGCTCCGATGCCGAACATGCACTGCAGGCGGTGCGTTCGTTGTGGAATCTGCGGCAATTCGATCTCGCCGCGCGGGCGCGCGGCTCGCGTTGGTTGCGCGATGCGTGGCGCCGCGCCTTCAGCCCGGCCTGGCGCCCGGCGCGCGTCGGGTTGCTGGCGCTGGTGGTGCTGAACCTGGTGGGCATCAACCTGTGGGCCCTGCGCCAGCGCACCGAGATCTCCGGGCGCAAAGATGCGATGGTGGCTCTGCTCAAGGCCAGCCATCCGCAGATCGGTGCCATCGTCGATGCGCCGCTGCAGATGCGGCGAGCCACCGATACCTTGCGCGCAGCGGCTGGGCGCGTGGGCGATGCCGACTTCGAGGCGGCATTGGCCGCCGCTGCCGTGGCCTGGCCCGACGGCCAAGCGCCGGTGATGTCGCTGCGCTTCGAGGCCGGCAAGCTCACGCTGGTGGTGGGCGTGTGGAGCGCCGACCAGATCGAGCGCTTTCGCGCCAGCTTGCGTTCGGCCGGCTGGAGCGTCGAGTCCACCGAGGGCCGCCTGGTGCTCGCGCGTGCCACCGATGCCGTCAGGGGCAGCGTGTGAACGAGACCTGGCGCGCTCAATGGCAATCGGTGCAGGTGCAGGCCGGGTCGGCGTGGCGCGCCCGCGCGCCGCGTGAACGCATCGCGCTGGCCGCAGCGGCTTGCGCGTTGGTCGCGCTCGTGGTGTGGGCGTTGCTGGTGGCGCCGGCGCTGGCCACGCTGCGCAGTGCACCGCTGCAACTCGAGTCACTGGAGTCGCAGCTGCAGCAGATGCGCGGCATGGCCGCCGAGGTGCGCGAACTGCGCAACATGACGCCGGTGGCCGCCGCGCAGGCGGGCCTGGCCATCAAGGCGGCGGCCGAGCGCCACGGCGACAAGGTG
>JBIODO010000157.1:0-8846 GCA_044445225.1 Burkholderiales bacterium | reverse complement strand
TTCAAAGACAAGCGCCGCACCAACGATGCCGGCAACATGAGCGCCGTGTCAAAGACCTTGAGCGACGCCGACATCGACAACCTCGGCCACTTTCTGGCCGGCCTGTAGCTACAGCTCGTACCAGGCGATGCCAACCACGCCACCGTTTTGGTTGCCGATGCCGAGGTGCAGACGCTGCAGCGAAAAGTCGACGGCCAGTTTCTCGCGTTTGATCCAGTAGCGCACGCCTGCGTGCAGCAGCGTCGCATCGCCCGTATGAGCGATCTCGCCGAACAGCACGGTGCGCTTGAACACCTCGCGTTCGAGCGCCAGCGCCGTGATCCACTCACGCTCTTCGCGCAACCGCGTGAAGCCCGCGTTGAGATGCAGCAAGCCGTCGCCCTCCCACAGCGACACGGTGAGAGGCACCCGCAAACCCCACTCGTCGCGACGCCAGACACCGCTGCCCTCCTTCGCGGAGTCGAACGACACCACGACGCCCCAGCCGTAGCCGTCGCGGGCGAGGTGGTTGAACAGATGCTTGAACTCGAGGCCCGCCCCCGATGCCGTGCCCTGAGCGTCGCGCTCGCGGGCGCTGACGAGTTCGAGTTGCAGCGAAGTGGTCGGGTCGAAGGTGTATTCCGGCGCGGCGTACAGCGCGCGCACCGGCCCCAGCCGCGAGGCCCAGGTCTCGAGCGACAGCTCGCCGCCAACGGCATCCTCCTCGGCCGCCGCCGACGAGATGACGCGATAGGGACGGTCGCTGGCCTGGCTCGAACTAGCGAGCAGAGCTGATGCCAGCAACCAGCCGACGCGTGCGGCCACGCGCCGCCCAGTGCCCGCGCGCCGCAACATGCCCAACCCGGCTGTCACGTGCATCAACGGGTCAAACCGGCGCCAGCCCGTGGCGCTGCGCCACGCGCAGCAACTCGATCGCCGTGCCGGCCTTGAGCTTGTGCCGCACCACGGTCTGGTAGTTGGCCACCGTCTTGACGCTCAAATTCAGCCGGCGGCCGACCTCGTCGACCGAACAGCCCTGCACCAGCAACTGGAAGACCTCGAACTCGCGCGGTGCCAGCGGCAGCCTGGCCGGCTGCTCGTGAGCGAGGTGCGCCACGTCGGGCGACAGCACCGGGCGCTCGCCCGCCGCGACGCGGCGCACCGCATTCACCAGGATCTGCGGGGCGCTGTTCTTGGTGACGAAGCCCGCCGCGCCCGCGCGCAAGGCCTGCGCCACCATCGTCGGGCTGTCGTGCATCGTGAAGACGAGCACGCGCAGCGCGGGCCAGGCCACGCTCGCGTCGCGCAACACCGCCAGGCCGCCGCAGCCGGGCATCGACAAGTCGAGCACCAGCACGTCGGCCAGCGCCGTGTGTGCATCGAGCGTGGCCCGTGTGGACTCGCCGTCGGCGCATTCGCCGACCACCACCACATCGGGCTCCAGCTCGAGCAGGCGGCGATACCCTTGGCGCACGACGGCGTGATCGTCGGCCAGCAGCACGCGCACGGGCGCTGGCGCGTCAAGCTGCGGTGAGGCCATCGATCGCTCGTTGTGAATCGGTGCGTGCCATGCGAAAGCGCGCGCGCAGGCACACCCCCGAGTGCGCGGCCGTGCCGGTGCGCGCGGCATCGCACTCCAGGTCGGCGCCCAGCGCCCACACGCGCTGGCGAATGCCGGCCAGGCCGTTGCCGCGTTGCAGTGCCACCTGCAGCGAGCCCAGGCCCGACCCGTCGTCGCTGACCTGCCACTGCAGCAGGTCACCCTCGGCGCGCTGCTGCAGATTCAACTGCAACGTCGCGCGAGACGCGCCGGCATGGCGCGCCACGTTTGTGAGCGCCTCCTGGCTGATACGGTACAGCGCCAGGCACAAGCCGTGCGGCAACGCGCGCGAGCGCGCCTGCTGCGGCGTGGGCCACTGCAGGGCGCGGCCCTGCGCATCGTGAGCGAGCAAGACGAGCTCGAAGCGCACCGCTGGGCCAGGCGACGCGTTCCAGGCCTGAACCAGATCCTCCAGCAGCCGCTGCAGACGCAGCAGGTCGGCCTCGCCGTCGCTGCCGCCCGCGGGCAGCAATCGCGCGAGCAGCGAACGGATGTCGGATTGCAGTGCCTCGCACTGCACCGACATCGCGCGCACCACGTCGTGGGCTTGCGCATCGTCGACCACGCGCTGTGACAGCCAGGCCGCATCGGCGCGCAGCGCGGTCAGGCGCTGGCCAAACTCATCGTGCAACTCGCGCGCGATGCGTTGCCGTTCGTCCTCCTGCAACGTCAACACCTGCCGGCTCAGCACGCGGCGCTGGCGCTCGGCGGCCTCCAGCGCGTCGGCCAGTTCGCGCAGTGCGCCGGCGATCGCCTGCAGCTCGCCGATCGGCATCGGCGGCAGCGTGCGCAAGACGCGCGCGTCGTCGTCGCGCAGCGCCGCGATCGCATGCAGCAGCGAGCGCATCGGGCGAAACGCGCGGTGCACGTTCCAACCCATCGCCAGCAGCAGCGCCACGCTGCCCAACGCGCCCAGGCCCAGCAGCGCGGCGAGGTTGGTCACGGCCTCGGCGCGCTCGCTCTCGTGCGAGACCGCCACCGTCACCGTCCACGGCCCGCTGCCATCGCGCAGCAGCCGCCACGACAGCGGTGCCGGCTCGTGGGCCGGCAGCAGTGCGCGGTGCGCGCGCACCAGCCACGACAGCGGCGCGCTCAAGGGTTCGTCGCCGGCAGTGGCCAGCAGCACGACGCCTGCGGCATCGCGCACCGTCAGTGCGAGGTGCCGTGTCGGCTCGGCCTGCACGATGCGCTTCAGCGCGGCGATCAGATCGTTGTCGCTCGCCGCCGAGGGCTGCGCGAGCCGCGACACCAGCTCGGCCATCGTGCGCGCGGCAGCGACCTCCTGCTCCATGTCGAGCCCGGCGCGCTGCAGGCCAAGCACCAGCATCAGCACCCACGCACCGAGCGCCACCCAGCCGGCGCGGCGCATCACCAGGCGAGGCAGATCGAGCGGACGTTGCAGTGCGGATGTCATCGATGCGGCTGGCGGACCGGGAAGATTTCCCATGCGCGACAGTCCCGAGACGGGGAGAGCCGACGCTGCAGCAGACTCGCATTCTTGTCGAGAAGGGGAGCTGATGCACATGCGGAGTCACCCGACAGCGCGCGGCTTCGCGCTGCTGTGTGGCGTGGCCAGCGCGGCGGCGTGGGTGCAGCCTGCCCTGGCTGCGGATGATGAGCAGCCCAATGTGCCCAGGGTGGAGATCGTCGGCACCACGCCGCTGCCCGGACTCGGGACGCCGTTGCGCGACGTGCCTGCCAACGTGCAGATCTACAGCGGCCGCGAACTCGGCAAGCAGCGCCAGGGCAACCTCTCGGAGTTCCTGGAGAACAACCCGACCAGCATCACCATCAACGCCGCTCAGGGCAATCGGTATCAAGCCGACATCAGCTTTCGCGGTTTTACCGCATCGCCGCTGGTCGGCGTGCCGCAGGGCCTGTCGGTCTTCCAGGATGGCGTGCGCATCAACGAATCCTTCGGCGACGTCGTCAATTGGGACCTGCTGGCGCCGTCGGCGATCGCAGGCCTGCAGCTCATCCCCGGCTCCAACCCGCTGTTCGGATTGAACACACTCGGTGGCGCGCTGTCGATCTATACCAAGAGCGGCAGCGCGTATCCGGGCGGCTCGGTGGAATTCTCCGGTGGCTCGTTCGGGCGCCGCACGCTGCAGTTCGAGCAAGGCGGTGTCTCCGGCCCGTGGGACTATTTCGCCACCGCGAACCTCTCGAAGGAGCACGGTTGGGCCCAGCACAACCCGAGCCGCGTCGAGCAGTTCTTCGGCAAGGTCGGCTACCAGGACAGTGGCGATCGGTTCGACCTCTCGCTGACGGCGGCCAACAATCGCCTGGAGGGCACGCAGACGCTGCCACCATCGTTCTTCGACGACCGCACGCAGGCCTACACCTACCCCGACATCAACAAGAACCAGCTCGCGATGCTGTCGGTGCAGGGCAGCCACAGCCTGTCCGGCGAAATGGTGCTCGGCGGCAATGCCTATCTGCGCCGCTACCGGAACAACAACGTCTCGAGCAACGTCAACGACAACTTCGGGCAAGTTGATCCCGTCAGCGGCGCGATCGACGACGTGCAGGCACTGAACGACCAGGCGAACATCGACCAGACGAGCTACGGTCTGTCGGTTCAGCTGACCCTGACGACACCACTGGCCGGCCACAGGAACCAGTTCGTCGTCGGCGCGAGCGCCGATGCCGGCCAGGCGCGCTACACGCAGGCAGCGCAGCCGGCGGACTTCGACGCGTCGCGCGGCACGGTGCCCATCGGCGACTTCGAGCCTGAGACCGACGCCAAGACGCGCACCAGCAATGCCGCCGTCTATGCCATGAACACCTTCGCGATCGACGATCAGTGGTCATTGACGGCCAGCGGCCGCTTCAACGATGCGCGCATCTCCATCCGCGACCAGAGCGGCGTCAATCCCGACCTCGACGGCGATCACAGCTTCAGCCGCTTCAACCCCGCGCTAGGCATGACGTTCAACCCGAGCGCTGGCTTCACCGCGTACGGCAGCTACAACGAGGGCATGCGCGCACCCACGGCCGCCGAGCTGACTTGCGCGGATCCGACTGCACCGTGCAAGCTCCCCAACGCCTTCCTCGCCGATCCGCCGCTGAAGAAGGTGGTGGCCCACACGCTCGAATTCGGCGCCCGCGGCAAGTCGGGCGACAGCTCCTGGAGCGCTGCGATCTACCGCACCGACCTCACCGACGACATCGCCTTCGTCAGCAGCGGTGGCACTGCCATCAACGCCGGCTTCTTCCAGAACGTCGGCAAGACGCGTCGTCAGGGCCTCGAGCTGACCGGCGCGACAAAGTGGGGCCCCTTCGGCTTCGTGGCGCGCTACGGCCTGATCGACGCCACTTTTCGCACCGGCTATGTCGAGAGCAGCCCTGCCAACTCGAGCGCCGACGCCAATGGCGACATCGTCGTCGCGCCGGGAAGCCGCATCCCGAGCATTCCGCGACAGAGCCTGCGAATGCGCATCGACTACCAAGCCAGTGCCGTCTCCTTCGGTGCGAACGTGGTGGCCAACAGCGCCAGCGGCCTGCGCGGCGATGAGAACAACCGGGATGTCAACGGCCCGGTGCCTGGCTACGCGGTGCTGAATCTCGATGCCCGCTGGAGGGTCACCCGGAACCTGGAGTTGTTCGGCCGCGTGGACAATGTCTTCAACCGCAATTACTCGAACTTCGGTGTGCTGGGCACCAACGTGTTCGCCAATCCGACCAAGACTTTTGATCCCGCCAATGGTGTCGCGGAACCCTTCTACGGCCTCGGTGCACCGCGCGGCGCATGGATCGGGTTGCGCTATGAGTGGGAGTGAGCCGCGCGGCGGTGACTGAGGCATTGCACCGGGCGAGGCGCACCGCCTTTGCGGTAGGCCAGGGCCCACAACGGCTGCCACCCACGAAGTAGCCAAGCATCCGCTGGCCGCCGCTCAGGGTTACCGCTTTCGGAGTCTCGTTGAGGCTGCTCAGCCTCAAGTACCGCGGCGCAGTGCCGAAGATGCGACGATGAAGCGGCATCTTCAACGGCTGGGCATCGGTCTTCGCAGCACTTTGCTGTTGCTGAATGCCTTTGTCGCCGCGGCAATGATCAGCCTGGCGATGCAAGCGTGGCATGCGTCACAAATGCAGCAGGTGGCGCAGGCTCGACAGGCGCAGCTGGCCCAGGCGATGAACCTGAGCAAACAAGCCGACCTGATGCACGACGCCCTCCACTCGGGCGTCCAGGCATCGCTGCTGATCGGGCAGCTGCCTGGGCTCGATCAGTTCGAGGCGCGACAGCGCATCCGCGATGACGGCACCGCCTACTACGACACGCTGCAACAACTCGCGCGGATGCCGTTGCCGGACGGCATCCGCGAGCAGATCCGCAATGTGTCCACGCAGGCGAGGGGCTATGCGATCGAGGCACACAAGGTCGTTCAGGCGGCGGCGGTCGATCGCCAATCCGCAATCGCCGGGCTGAATTCCTTCGAGCAGCTCTACAAGTCGGTGCGACAGAGCCTCGACGATCAGGGCGAGAGCCTGAGGGAGCTCCTGCACCGCGAGCAAGAGGCGGCGGCGGCTGACGCCGAAGCATCTCGAAGGTCATTGCTCTGGTTCTGCGGGCTGTCCATCATTGCGACCAGTGTTGTCGTGACCTTGGTCACGCTGTCAATCCGGCGCCGTGTCCGCCGCATGGGGGACGTCGCGCAGGCCATCGCCGACGGCGATCTGGAGCGCCGGGTCGAAGCGCGGGGCGGAGATGAACTGACCGACCTTGGGCGAGCGATCGATCAGATGGCCAACGGTCTGAGTCGAATGATCAGCTCGATGCGGGCCGAAGCGGGCCGAGCTTCATACACCCGCCAACTGGCGGAAGCCCTGGACATGGCCGATCGTGAGCAAGACGTGGCCAGCGTCGCGGCGCAGGCGATGCTCGGGGTCGGCCCGCAGTTCCCGACGGAACTGCTGATTGCCGATTCGAGCCGTGCCCACATGGAGCGTGCGGCCGAACATCCCGTCGCCGGGGCGCCAGGGTGCCGGGTCGGCTCCCCGTACGAATGCGTGGCGGTGCGTCGCGGCACTTTGGTTTCCTTCCCTGACAGCGAAGCGCTGAACGCTTGCGCGCACCTGCGAGGCCGCGGATGCGGGCCCACGTCGGCGGTATGCGTCCCGGTCACCTTCATGGGGCGGGCCATGGGCGTGGTCCACGCCACCTCGACCGCGTCGGCACCACTGCTGGCCGAGCAGATGGAACAGCTGGGCGTCTTGGGAAGTCAGGTCGGCATGCGGATCGGCACGGTCCGGGCGTTCGAGAAGAGCCAGATCCAAGCCAGCACCGACGGTCTGACCGGACTTCCCAATCGACGAACGCTGGAGCGTCAACTGCGGCTGCTCGCCGACAGCGAACAGGCGTTTGCCATCGTGATGTGCGACTTGGACCACTTCAAGCTGCTGAACGACGGGCACGGTCACGCGACGGGCGATGCGGCCTTGCGCATTTTTTCTGATGTGCTTCGACACTCCTTGCGCGATTCGGATTTCGCGGGCCGCTGGGGTGGGGAGGAGTTCGCATTCGTGCTCAAGGGCACACACGCCCAGGCAGCCGTGGAGCAGGTAGAGCGGATTCGCACGCGTCTGGCGCAAGCCCTGCACCGTGGCAATGTGCCCCGGTTTACGGCAAGTTTCGGCATCGCCGACTCCACGATGTCCCGGCGCGTCGATCACCTCGTCACGCTGGCCGATGTGGCCCTGTACCAAGCCAAGGCCGAAGGCCGCGATCGCGCATGCATCGCAGATCCCTCGGCACAGGACGAGGCGCCGATCGTGCGCCGGGCCGAAGGGACTGAATCGGAACCGGCGGCGCTCTTCGAAGACCACGTCGACTGATGACGCTCTTGTGTTCGTGAAGAGGCTTGCCACGATGACCCCTGTCACCAGCGCTTGTCCCGAAGCGGTGGCCGCCCTCGATCTGTGGCTGCGCTGGACGATCAGAGGGTTCGTGCTTGCGCTGGCGCTGTCGTGCCCCGCGATCGCGACAGCTGTGGCCTGGTCACTGCCTGCGGACTTGCGCCACCGGACCTGGGTCGAAAGCAACGGCAGAGAGTTCCGACTCGCTGACGTCAACTCGCCGCTCGTTGTCATGACGATGGCCTACACCGCATGCAAGAAGATCTGCAGCAACACGTCGCTGGTGCTGGGCGAGATTCAACGCCAGTTCGACGAGATGAAGCAACCCGTGGAGTTCGTCGTCGTGAGCTACGACCCGCGAAACGACTCACCCGCAGACTGGCAGGATTACCGCAAGCGCCGGGGACTGCAGCGAGCGACCTGGCACTTCCTGACCGGAGATGCCGACTCGACCCGCGTGCTGGCACGCCAACTGGATCTCGACTTCTGGACCTACCACGAGCACATCGTTCATGACTTCCGAATCGTGCTCTTCGATGCGCGCTGGAACGTGATCGGTGAAGTCGACTGGTCCAGCGTCAACCGACTGCCCGAGATCCTGCGCCAGTCGGTCGTGATGACGCGACCTTGAGGCACCGTTGCCACGCGCGCAGCGGGCGGCGCACACCTCGCCGCTGAGCCCTTCGCGAGCGAGTGGCCACGCGGATCTGGCCCGCGTCCCACGGCCTTTTCCGACGATCAGTCCCCCGCGGCGACGGGCACATTTTCAGAGTGTCGATCGCCCCCCAGGTGACCGCCGCAGCCCTTGCAACGGCCAGACCCCATCTGGAGAGGATGACCGACATGCCCGCCTCACAACTCGCGCTCGCGCGCGGCCATCGACGCCTGCTCGGTGCGGCACTGACGTCGGCTTTCTGCAGCACCAGCACGCTCGCAGTGACAGACTCCGAGCGCATCGCCGAACTGGAACGAAGGCTGGATCTGAGCTCCAAGCAGATCCAGCAACTCAACGATCGGCTTCGTGAGGTCGAGGGGAGCAAGACCGCGGCGAAGGTCGCCGAGACCGCCCAGCCCGCGGCGGTGACACCCGCCTCTTTGAACACCAAAGTCGAGGCGCTGGAACAGCAGGTATCGGCGATGGCGAATCGACCCGAGCCGGACCGCGGCCTGGCGGTGCACGGCTTTGCCGACGTCGGATTTGCCGCGGCGTCGAAGAGCCGCACCAGCGGATTCAACGTCGGCGCGCTCGATTTCTATCTCACGCCGAGCTTTGGCGATCGCGTCAAGTCGCTGTTCGAGCTGAACTTCGAAGTCGACTCCGAAGGCCATGTCGCCGTCGACGTCGAGCGGATGCAGGTGGGCTACACGTTGACGGAATCCTCGACCCTGTGGGCCGGCCGCTTCCATACCC
>JBIODO010000156.1:0-8897 GCA_044445225.1 Burkholderiales bacterium | reverse complement strand
GGGCGCGCGATGCAGGATTGGCTGGCCGTCGTCAGTGACTACGCGATCCTGCTGATCGACGCGATCGCGCTGGTGGTCATCGTCTTCGGCACGCTGCAAGCGGCGACGGCCGTGGTGCGGGGCATGTTCTCCCCACCCGATGCCCAGCAGCGTCGTGCCATCTGGCTGAACTACGCGCGCTGGCTGATCGCCGGGCTGACGTTCCAGCTGGCCGCCGACATCATCGAGACCTCGATCAGTACCGACTGGGAGGCGATCGCTCGTGTCGGCGCGATCGCGGTGATCCGCACGTTCCTCAACTACTTCCTCGAGCGCGACCTGTCCGAGGTGCGCGAGGCGCGGGCGGGAGCCAAGGCCGAGCGCGCCGGCGATGCGGGTTGAGCGCTGCCGCCGCGCTCACAGCAGCCAGTCGATCGGCAGCACCGACAGGAAGCGGATCCACGCCCGCCGCAGCGCGCCGGTCTCGGGCGATGTGCGGTAGATCACCGGGCCGGCGGGGCTCTGCTCGACCCACTCGACGCCCTGGCCATCGGCAGCCAGCCGCACTTCGTACTGCGTGCGCGGAATGCCCTGCGCGAACAGGTCGGACAGCTTCGAGGCCAGCGGCGCGCTGTCGAGCACGAGGCCCATCTCGGTGTTCAAGCGCGACGAACGCGGATCGAGGTTGAACGAGCCGACGAAGATGCGCTGGCGATCCGCCGCGAAGGTCTTGGCGTGCAGCCCGGCGTCGGCGCTGCTGCCGATGCCGCGGCGCTTCTTGTCGGCGGCCTCGCTGTCGTCGGGCGCGTTGCGCTTGAGCTCGAACAGCTGCAGGTTGCCGCCGCTCAGCAGCGCTTCGCGATACTTGGAGTACCCCGCGTACACCGGGCCGACGTCGGTGGCCGACAGCGAGTTGGTCAGCACCCGCACCTGCACGCCACCATCGGCCAGCGCGCGCAGCGCGCGCGTGCCCTCGTCAGTGGGCACGAAATAGGGCGACACCAGATCGAGCTCGCTGAGCGGCTTGCCGAGCGCCGCGATGAGGCGCGGCAGCATGTGCAGCTCGGTGCGCTCGGGCGGATGCAGCACCTTGGCCGGGTCGTCGTTCACCAGATGCGCCGTCACCCACTCCATCGGCAGCGCGCTGGTGAGCAACTGGTGCACCAACGGCGTGTCTCGCACCGCGTCGAGGTACTTGCCGGCGCGCGGCGCGTGCAGCAGCTCGTCCCAACGCGCCAGCACCTGCGCCTCGGCCTCGGGGCTGGATTTGCCGACGATGCTCGCCGCCGGATAGGCCGACACGCTGTTCCAGTAGGCATCGAATTGCGCCGACACGTCGCGCACCACGGCACCGACCGCGATCACGTCGAGGTCGGCGAATTCCATCTCGTCGGCAGCGCCGAAGTATTCGTCGCCGATGTTGCGGCCGCCGACGATCGTGGACTGGTTGTCGACCGTGAACGACTTGTTGTGCATGCGGCGGTTCAGCCGCGAGAAGTCGCCCGCGTAGTCCGCCAGGCGCGTCGAACGATTGACGAACGGATTGAACAGCCGCACTTCGACGTTGGCGTGGGCGTCCATCATCGCGATCACCGCGTCCGTGCCCTTGGTGTTGTTGTCGTCGATCAGCAGGCGCACCCGCACGCCGCGATCGGCCGCGTCGCGCAGCGTGCGCAGCAGCAGCACGCCGGTGATGTCGTCGTGCCAGATGTAGTACTGCGCATCGATGCTGCGCTCGGCAACCGATGCCAAGGCCACGCGCGCGCCGAATGCCTCGCGGCCGCTGGGCATCGCATACACGCCCGTCTTGCCGGGGTGAGCGACCACCGCGGGTGCGAGCGAGCGCGCCAGCTGCGTGTTGCCGGTGTCGGTGAACGCGCTGCTCGGTTGGCGCTCGACGTTGGTCGGCAGGCCGGCGCAGCCGGCGATCGCAACAATCGCACTGCAGGCCAGTGCGCGCATCAGATCGAGCAACGGCGCGCAGTCCATGGCGCCGCAATGGCCACCACGCAGCCCGATGAGCGCCTTGCGAAGGTGTGCCAGGCTCTCGCGCACGTTAGGGTTTGGCTTCAGAGACCGTGGTGCGCTCGGCGAAGCTGCCGCCCAGCGACAAGTGCAGAGCGACGCGCTGGCTGAGCTGCTCGCCGCGCACGCGCAGCAGGTTCACCCGCGTGGCGTACAGGCTGATCTGCTGCTGCTCGACGCTGCGCAGATCCTGCTTGCCGACGCGATAGGCGCTTTGCGCATGGTCGAGCGCGCGCTGCTGGTCGACGGTGATCGCCTTGAGCAGCACCTCGCGCTCGGCCAGCATGCGGCTCACCGCCAGCGACTCTTCGACGTCGCCGATCGCACGCAACGCGAGCCGCGCGTATTGCGCCACCGCCTCGCGCTGCTGCGCCGACATCAGCTCGACCTGCGCCTCGAGGCCACCGCCGGTGTACAACGGCGCCACGAACTTGGCGCCCACGCCCGCCGACGGGTTGCTGTAGTCGTCCTTCAGCTGCAGGATGTCGCTGGCGAGGTAGCCGACGTTGCCGGTGAGGCGGATGCTCGGCAGTTGCGCTGCCTTGGCCTGGCCCACGCGGTTGAACGCCACCGCCACGCGCCGCTCGGCGGCCACCATGTCGGGTCGGCGTTCGAGCATCTGCAGCGGCAGGCCGGCCGGCACCGGCCCGGGCAGCGGCGGCAGGTCGGGCCGCGCTCGCAACTCGGTGGCGGGATAGCGGCCGAGCAGCAACTCCAACGCGCGCACCGCCGACTGGTGCGCATAACGCGCCTGCACCAGCGAATCGCGCGCCACGCCCAGGTTGGCGGCGGCGATCGCCACGTCCTGTTCGGTGCCCGCGCCGACGCGCAAGCGATCATCGGCCAAGCGCACCAGGTGGTCCGATGAATCCACCATGTCGCCGGCGAGTTGCTGTTCGCCCAGCGTCTGCGCGGCGATGAACCACGCCTTGGCGGTGGTGGCGGCGATCGACTGACGCGCGAATTCGCGATCGGCCTGCATGGAGGTCAGGCTGGCGGCCGCGGCTTCTTGCCCGTAGCGCAACTGGCCCCACAGATCGAGCTCCCACGACACCAGGCCGATGATGCCGGTGAGCGCCGAGCTCATGTCTGACATCTTGATGCCGCCGGTGCCCAAGATGCTGATCTGCGGTCGTCGCGCCGCCTCGGCGATGCGCAGCTGCTCGGTGGCTTGCTCGACCTTGGTGGCGGCCACGCGCAGGTCGGGGTTTCGCTCCACCGCTTCGGCGACCAGCGTGTCGAGCTGCGCATCGCCGAACGTTGCAAGCCATTTGTCCTGCACCTCACCGGCCACTGGCGGGGCCGCGCGCCAAGGCGTGGTCACGTCGGTGTTGCCGAGCGCTTGCGAACGCACTTCCTCGGGCGGGGGCGGCGACTCCAATGCGCAGCCGCCAAGCAGCGCAGCGACGCTCGCAGCGATCGCGACGGGTCCTGCCGATCGACGACGGGTGGGGTGCATGTCAGTGCAGCTTCAGGATCAGCCAGTCGAGCTTGGCAGACACGCGCAGGAAGATCTTGCGCAGGATGTGGATCATCTCCGCGTAGTCGGTGTAGACCGCGCCGATGCCTTTGGCGCCGGCAGCGATGAACAGATCCTTGTCGTCCGGGTACAGCCGCACCACCAGCGTTCCCGGCGGCATCGCCCCGATGTTGGGCAGGTTGCCGCTCACCGGCACCTGGCCGCCGGCAGTGGCCCAGACGATCGAGTCGACCTTGCACTTGATGATCTGCCCGGGGTACATCTCGAGCGCGATCTCCGCCTCCTGGCCGGGCTGGATCTCGCGCACCTCGTTCTGGCGGTACAGCGCGATCACCCACTGGCCGTTCTCGATGAAGGTCATCACCGGCAACATCGGCAGCGCGGCGGCCACCTGCCCCACTCGCAGCTGCAGGTTGACGATCGTGCCGTCGGATGGCGCATAGGTGGTGGTCTGATCGAGCTCCCACTGGGCATCGCCCAGTTGCGCCTCGGCGGCTGCGATCTCAGCCTTGGTGCGGGCCACCTCGTCTTGGTCACCGTCTTTCGTTCTCGCTTGCGTCTTGACGCGGGCCTGGGACTCGTTGGCGGTGAGGGCGGCCAGGTCGTCGGTCAACCCGGCCACCTCGGCCTGCGCCTGCTCGAGTTCGAAGCGGGTGCCGGCCCCCGTGGTGGACAACTCACCGTATTGCTTGACGCGCAGCCGGGCCAACTCGAGCTTGGCCACCAGCGCGCTCTTCTTGCTGGTGGTCTCCTTCAACTGCTCTTCATAGCTGCGCTGGTTGGCCTTGTTGCCGATCAGCTTGGCGCGCAATTGCTCCACGTTGGCCTGTGCCGCCTTGACCTTGAGCTGGAACGGCACCGGGTCGACGCGAAACAGCACGTCGCCTTTCTTGACGGGCCGGTTGGGCTCCACCGGCACCTCGATCACGCGCCCCGTGACGCGCGGGACGATCTGCACCGAGTAGTTGATGACCCGCACGTCGTGCGATGACGGCGCGCCGATGTTGAGCATCAGCACGAGCATCGTCAGCCCGATGATGGGGAGCGTGATGACGATGACCTGCGACGTGATGTTCCACGGCAGCCACTTGAACTTGATGAAGATCAGCCAGACGAAGAACGAGTAGATCCCAAGCAGGATGACTTCCATATGTCAGGCTCCTTGCTTGGCCGATCTCGTCGCGGCCGGCACCTCGGCCTCTTTGGTGAGCACCGGTATCGTGCCATCGGGCCCTTCGTCGACACGGGGGGGTGGCCCATGCGAATCATCGACGTCGGTGCCATAGGCCATCTTGTGCAGCACGGGCTTGCTGTAGGCCCACAGCCACGCGACCGGCCACAACATGCCGCCGAAGAACAGCGACAGCAGGCACAAGACCTGGATCGCCTTGGCCTGCGGATGGCGCTTCTTCTCGGCGACCTTCTCGGGCAGGATGTGCACCAACCAAAACACCGCGATGCCCACCACCGGAACGATGACCAGCACGGCCCAGGACATGTAGTCGGCCACCTTGTCGAGCGTTTCGCCTTTGAACAACGATGCCTGCGCGGCTGCAGGCAGCAGCAGCGCGAGCGCACCAGCCATGCCGGGTGCGGCCGCAGGGAACACAGGCCTCAGCCCACGCACGATGCGGCGACCCCAACGATGCTTACGAACCCCAACCACAGCGTCTCCTTTGCAGTGCCGCTCGTGTAGCAGCACGGCCGAGCTGCCAACCCGCGAGAGCGACCGGGATCGGCTGCCCATCGGAATGGGACCGCTGCCATTGCAGCTTGCCGGCCCGGATGCGCAGTGTAGGCGCGTCGGCCACCAAGAGCAGGGCGACCGCGGCGGCGACGAACTCGTCGTCGCAGGTTTCCATCCGCTGCTTGGTCAGCGGCCCGGTGTCCTGGATCTTCTGCTTGCCGACCCTTTTGTGGGACGCCTGTCGTTGCGGGGTGCAACTGGCCAAACATTTGGACCAAGGTCCAATCTCGTCAGCGGCTCACAAGACCCGATTCCACTGATCCCGCAATGGTGGGAACATCGCTGCTTCCGGAGCAGGGGAGTACGGCATGGCCGCTCGTGACTCGCTCGAACGAAAAGAAAATGACAGCGGCCTGACCGCACTGGTCACCGGCGCTTCATCGGGCATCGGTGAAGCGCTCGCCCGCCGCTTCGCCGCAGGCGGCTACCACCTCGTGCTGGTGGCGCGCAGCGGTGACAAGCTGAAGAGCCTGGCCGCCACGCTGTCAGCCGCGCACGGCGTCAAGACCTGGGTGGTCGCTACCGACCTCTCGCAGCCCGACGCCGCGAAGAAGCTGGCCGCGTCGATGAAGCGCGCGCGGCGACCGATCGATGTGCTGGTCAACAACGCTGGCGTGCTCGCCCATGGCGCGTTCGTCGATATGCCCAACGGGAAGCATCAGCAGCTGATCGACTTGAACGTCGCCGGCCTGACGGCGCTGCTCGCGCAATTCGTCCCTGCGATGGTGGCGCGCGGCCACGGACGCGTGCTCAACGTGGCGTCGATCGCTGCCTTTCAGCCGGTGCCGTCGCTGGCCACCTATGCCGCCACAAAGGCCTACGTGCTGTCGCTCACCGAATCGCTGTCGGAGGAGCTCAAGGGCACGGGCGTCTCGATCACTGCGCTTTGCCCGGGCATCACCGCGACCCACATGCTCGAGTCGGCCCAGCAGGCCAGCAAAGAATTGACGAAGCTGCCGGGCTTCATGGTCGGCAGCGCCGAGGCGGTGGCCGATGAAGGCTTCGACGCCTGCATACACGGCGAGGTGATTCGCGTGCCCGGCGCGTTGAACCTGGCCGCGATCCTCGCCGCGCGGGCCACGCCGAAGTGGCTGCTGCGACGCGTGAGCGGCGCAATGGTCCGGCGCATGACGTGACGAGCGACGCCCGCAGGGCCGCGTATTTGCCCGCTCAGGCCGGCCAGGCCGTGGTGGTGCTGAGCACGCGGGCCCGTTCGCCCTGTATGGCAGTGCGCTCGTGGCGACCTGCGCGCCGCACCGCACCCACTACGTCGACGTCACCGGCGAGACGCCCTGGGTGCGCGGGCTGATCGGTGTCGCTCACCGATGCCCACCAAGACACGGTGCCGCGTCCCGTGAAGACCGAGTCCACCTTCGCCGCCCGCGGCCGTCGGGTGCTGTGGGCCGCCGCCGTTGCGCTGGGGTTCGCCGGCTGCGCCGGCCCGACGATTGAGCGGCCGCCGCGCTCGCCGCCGCAGGCCGCGCTGGCGCCGCGCGCAGATGGCGGCTTTGCAGGCATCGAGGCCGCGGTGCGCAGCCGCGGCGGCGCCGAGGCCTCGGGCTTCGAGCTGCTCGAGCGCAACGAAGACGGCCTGCGCTGGCGGCTCGCGCTGATCGACTGCGCGCGCCATTCGATCGATGCGCAGTACTACGTGTGGTATGGCGACGCGGCCGGCAAGCTGCTGCTCAAGCACTTGCTGGACGCCGCTGCGCGCGGCGTACGCGTGCGCATGCTGGTCGACGACCTGAGCACGCTGCTGAAAGACGCCCGCACGGTGTCGATCGGCGACAGCGCGTACGCGCTGATCGATGCGCAGCCGAACCTGGAGGTGCGCCTGTTCAACCCGTGGACCCAGCGCGGCGTGTTCGGCCGCGCCACCGAGATGCTGGGCGACCTCGAGCGCCTGAACCAGCGCATGCACAACAAGGCGCTGATCGCCGACAACCAGGCCACCATCCTGGGCGGACGCAACATCGGCGACGAGTATCTGGGCCTGCACGCCGAATTCAACTTTCTCGATCTCGACGTGCTGGGCATCGGCCCGGTGGCCCGCCAGGCCTCGGCCGTGTTCGACGCCTACTGGAACAGCCGGTGGGTGATGCCGGCGTCTGCGCTGCCACGGCCCGACACCGGCATCGACCGCGCTGCGATCCTGCAGCGCCTGACCCAGGCGCTGCAGGCAACCAAGTCGATCGAGCGCTTTCCGGTGTCGCGCGGCGACTGGAGCGGCGAACTGGCTGCGCTGCAAGGCCGCCTGCATATGGGCACCAGCCAGGTTCACGCCGACGCACCGGAAGAAGATGGCCGGATCCGCCACGTGATGGCGCAGCAGGTGTCCGCATTTGCCGAATCGGCCAAGCGCGAGATGTGGATGGTCAACGCCTACATCATCCCGGGCGAGCAGACGATCGAGCTGCTCAAGCGCAGCAAGGCGCGTGGCGTGGACATCCGCATCCTGACCAACTCGCTCGCCTCGCACGACGTGCCGGCGGTCAACAGCCACTACAAGGGCACACGCAAACAGCTGCGCGAGGCCACCAGCGCGCTGTACGAAATGCGCCACGACGCCGCGGTGCAGGCCGAGTTCGCCGACACGCCGCCGACCCGCGCCGCCTTCATGGGCCTGCATGCAAAGGCGATGGTGCTCGACCGCGAGCGGTTGTGCATCGGCTCAATGAATTTCGACCCGCGCTCGGCGCAGATCAACACCGAGATGGGCGTGTTCATCGACAGCGCAGGGTTGGCCGCCGCGCTGGCGCGGTGGATCGAGCGCGACATGTCCAGCGCCAACAGCTGGCAGGTGGAGATCGCCGCCGACGGCTCGCTCACGTGGACCAACGACCGCGAGACCGTGACGCGCCAGCCCGCGCGCAACGGGTGGCAGCGCGTGCAAGAAATGTTCTTCATGGCCTTTCCGCGCGACCTGTATTGACGGCATCCGCCGCGGCCGCCGAGCCACGGCCCGCTGTGTCCAACAGGGGCGGCCGGGTGGCAACCAGCCGGCCATGGACAATGGCGCGCTTCGATGACGGCCAGCGCCTCCATACGGCAGACCCTGCGCAGCAACCCGACGTTTCGCGGGTTGTGCGCCGGCGGCTTGCTGTACTTCATCGGCAATGCGATGCAGGTCATGGCCACTGCGTGGCTGATGATCGAACTCACCGGCTCGGCCATCCTCACCGCGCTGGTGCAGACGGCGGTGTTCATGCCGATGTTCCTGCTGTCGCTGCCGGCCGGCGTGCTGGCCGACGTCACCGATCGGCGCCGCCTGCTGGTGGTGGCGCTGCTCACGCAGGCCGTGCTGGTTGCGCTGCTCACCGCACTGCTGCTGGCCGACGTGGCCGGGCCCACCGCGCTGCTGTTCTTCACGTTCGTCACCGGTAGCTGCACGGCGCTGCTGTCGCCGGCCTGGAACACGACCGTCGCCGACAGCGTGCCGCGCGACGAGCTGCCACAGGCGATCACCGCCGTGGCGATCGCCTACAACGGTGCGCGCGCGCTCGGGCCCACGCTGGCCGGCGTGGTGTTCGCCTACGTCGGCAGCGATTGGGTGTTCGGCATCGCGGTGGTCACCACGCTGCTGATGTGGCAGTCGATCCGGCGCTGGCCGCCACAGCCGCATCCGCCATCGCGCCTGCCGGCCGAGCGACTGTGGGGCGGCACGCT